>CALDSY010000221.1 GCA_937924355.1 uncultured Caulobacterales bacterium | reverse complement strand
CATCGCCGTGTTCGCAAGCCACTTGTGAATATGAGCCCGAAGAGTCTCTTGCGCCATCCGCTTTGTGTGTCGAGATTGGATGAAATGGGTGAAGGCACTTATTTCCACCGTGTGCTCTGGGACGATGCCCAGTTCAAACCTGAGACAACCAAAATCAAACTGGTGTCTGATAGCAAAATCAAGAAAGTTCTGATTTGTTCGGGCAAGGTCTATTTTGACCTCTATAAAGAGCGTGAAGAGCGGAACATCAATGATGTCTATCTCCTACGGGTCGAACAGTTTTATCCTTATCCGGGTGATGCCCTGGCGACCGAGCTCAAGCGGTTCAAAAACGCCGATATGGTCTGGTGTCAGGAAGAGCCGAAAAATATGGGTGCCTGGGCCTTTATTAATCCGTTCCTCGAAGAAACCCTCATCGAGATCGGTGCGAAACATAGTCGGGCCCGTTATGTGGGCCGCCCGGCTGCGGCCTCGACGGCAACCGGAATTTCGACTAAACATAAAAAAGAACAACAGGCTGTTATGGATGCAGCCTTTGAGAAATAGAGCATAGCAAATGACAGATATTACAGTCCCGAATGTCGGCGAAAGCGTCTCCGAAGTCACCATTGCCACCTGGTTTAAAAAGGTTGGCGATGCGGTCAAAAAGGATGAGGCCATTGTTGAGCTCGAAACCGACAAGGCGGCCCAGGAACTGGTTGCGCCCGAAGATGGAATTCTCGCTGAAATCGTTGTGGCCGAAGGTGAAAATGCCGCCATTGGCGCTTTGATCGCGCGCCTCTCAGCCGGCGGCGCATCGGCGGCGAAAGCAGCGCCTGCGCCGAAGGCCGCAGCAGCGCCAGCAGCGAAACCCGCGTCTGGGGGGACGGCCATGAATATCGATGTGCCCAATGTGGGTGAAAGCGTTTCCGAAGTGACCGTCGCCAATTGGATGAAGAAGCCCGGTGATGCCGTGGCCAAAGACGAGCCAATTGTCGAGCTGGAAACCGATAAAGCGGCGCAGGAACTGGTCGCGCCCGAAGCCGGCGTCCTTGAGAAAATTCTTATCGGCGTGGGCGAGACGGCCAAGGTCGGTGAAACTTTGGCTGTTCTGATGGCCGGCGCCAGCGGAGGCGCTGCGGCGTCTGCACCCACGGCTGCTCGAGTGCCTGCCGCGACTTCATCAGGCGGTCAAATCGCCATGCCAGCTGCCCAGCGGATTATCGAAGAGCACGGCCTGGATATTTCCAAGATTAAAGGTACGGGCAAAGATGGCCGTATCCTGAAGGCGGATGCCGAAGCGGCGATCAGCACCGCCAAAGCCGCGCCAGCGCATACGCCGACGCCTGCGCCAGCCCCAGCCCCGGCTGCTGCACCGTCAGCGCCGCGCGCTGATCATCCCCGCGAAGATCGCGTGCGCATGACCCGTATTCGCCAGACCATTGCCCGCCGTTTGAAAGACGCGCAAAACACAGCGGCCATGCTCACCACCTATAATGAGGCGGATATGAGCGAGATCATGGAGCTTCGGAAAAAATACAAAGAAGTCTTCATCAAGAAACATGGCATCAAACTCGGTTTCATGAGCTTCTTCATCAAAGCCTGTGTTCAGGCCCTCAAAGATGTGCCGGCCGTCAACGCGGAAATCGACGGCACGGACATTATCTTCAAGAACTATTACGACATTAGCGTCGCCGTTGGCACGCCCAAAGGATTAGTGGTTCCGGTCCTTCGTGATTGCGACAGTCTTTCTCTGGGCGGTATCGAAAAAGGCCTGTCAGCCCTGGCCGCCAAAGCGCGTGAAGGTCAGCTCTCTATTGCTGATATGAGCGGCGGTACATTTACCGTGTCAAATGGCGGTGTTTACGGCTCCTTGATGAGCTCGCCAATTCTGAACCCGCCGCAATCCGGTATTCTAGGCATGCACAAAATTGAGAAACGCCCGGTCGTCGTCAATGATGAGATTGTTATTCGCCCGATGATGTATCTGGCCCTGTCTTATGATCACCGGATTATCGACGGAAAAGAGGCGGTCACTTTCCTTGTCCGTGTCAAGGAATGCCTTGAGGATCCAGAGCGTCTGCTCCTCGATCTCTAATTTTCGGCTTTACCAATACAAATTCTGCGCCTAAATTCCCTATCTACAAAAACAGACAGGGGAGAGTTATTATGTCTGAGGGAGTCAAGCCGACAACCGGCTTTTGGATTATTTCGGTCTTAGCGCTATTATGGAATTTGATGGGTGTCGCCAATTATCTGGGCAGCACCATGATTGAACCGGCGACATTTCTGGAAACACAAGGTCAGGCGTTTGTGGACCTGCTTTCGTCGAAACCGGCCTGGGCGACCGCCGCCTTTGCAATTGCCGTTTTTAGCGGTGTTTTAGGCTGTCTTGGGCTATTACTGAGAAAGTCTTGGTCCCGCATTTTGTTCATTATTTCCTTGCTTGGCGTTATCGTGCACACAGCCTGGGGCTTCATGTCAGGCTTGTTCAAAATCGTCGGTACATTCGATCAAGTTCTTGCCGGGATTATTTTTCTTGCCGCTATTTTCTTGATCTGGTTTTCCAGCCGTATGATTTCTCAAGGTGTCTTACGCTGATCACATAGGGGGAAGATATGTCTAAGGACGTACAGTCAAGCGCCGTTTTTTGGATCGTCGCAATTTTGGCATTGCTATGGTATTTGATGGGATGCGCTGCCTATATTTACGGACACTCTGTAACACCGGAAACATTGATCCCCATTTATGGGCAAGAAGGATCCGACATCGTTATGGGACGTCCGGTCTGGCAAGTCGCCGGTTGGGCTTTAGCCGTGTTTGGAGGACTAATAGGAACATTTGGGCTCCTCCTTAGAAAGTCTTGGTCTCGAATAATGTATGTGATCGCTCTAATTGGGGCGATTATCTATGATGTCTGGGTCTTCACCTCGGGCTATTTTCAGCATAGCCTTGGCTTCGACAAATTTATATTTGTCATGTCCGTCTTAGCGCCGGTTTTGTTGATTTTCTTTTGTACGAAAATGATTTCTAAAGGGGTCCTTCGCTGAGATGACGAGAAAGATTTTTGGCGTATGGGCGGCGTGGTCGTCGCCTATCTCGCGATTATGGGATCACAAATGCTGTCCCTTCACCAAAATCCGTTTCCAGAGGGACTGGACCCGGCCGATATAGAAGCCATGAAGGCCTATATATCGACACTACCGGGGTCCGCCTTTGCATAGGTCTTGGGCGGTTATGTCGTAGGCGCATTTCTCGGCGGATTAGTTGCCACCCTCATTTCGCAAAATAAATATATGCCGGCTTTGATCATCGGCGCATTCCTGACGATGGCCGCCATTGCCAATGCCATGATGATCGCTCAGCCTATGTGGGTCTCTGTTGCTGGAGTAATTGTTATGATCCCATTTGCCTGGCTCGGTGCGAAAATCGTGAAGCTCCGCTCTTAAAACACCGAGACTTGTTGACCCGCTCGCCCCTCGCGCTTATGTGAACCTCAAAATACATATGCGCAGGAGCAATCATGTCTGACACATACGATCTGGTTATTATTGGCGGCGGTCCCGGCGGCTACAACTGTGCGATACGCGCTGGGCAGCTGGGCCTAAAGGTTGCCTGTGTCGAAACCCGCAAAACCCTCGGCGGCACTTGCCTGAATGTGGGCTGTATCCCGTCCAAAGCGCTGCTTCACTCGACCGAGCTCTATGAGGCCGCGAATAAAGACTTTGCGGGTATGGGGATTGACGCGACAGTCAAGCTGAACCTGCCTAATATGATGGCGTCCAAAGCCAAGACCGTTGATCAACTGACCAAAGGCATCGAGTTCCTTTTCAAGAAAAACAAAGTCGACCATATCGAAGGTTTCGGCAAAATCGTAGATGCCAATACGGTTGATGTTGACGGTAAGAAAATCAAAACCAAGAACATTGTTATCGCGACCGGCTCCGAAGTGGCGACGCTCCCTGGCATCGACATTGACGAGAAACGGATAGTATCATCCACGGGCGCGCTCGAGCTCGACAAAGTTCCCGGCAAGATGGTTGTTATTGGCGGCGGCGTTATTGGCCTAGAGCTCGGCTCTGTCTGGCGTCGTTTGGGTGCTGAAGTTGTCGTTGTGGAATTTCTCGATCACATTCTGCCCGGCATGGACGCTGAAGTTCAAAAGACCGGTCAGCGTATCCTCAAGAAACAGGGCATGAAGTTCCACACTGGTCATAAGGTGACCGGGGTAGAGAAACTGAAGTCCAAACTCAAAGTGACCATGGAGCCCTCCAAAGGCGGCGACGCTACGACCTTTGACGCAGACGTCGTCCTTGTCTCGATCGGACGTCGCCCTTTCACGGATGGCCTTGGCCTAGAGAAAGCTGGTGTTGCCACGGATAAGCGAGGCTTTATTGAAACCCATCATTTCAAAACCAATGTTCCCGGTATCTGGGCCGTTGGCGACTGTATCAAAGGGCCGATGCTGGCGCACAAAGCCGAGGAAGATGGATGCGCCGTCGCTGAGCTTATCGCCGGACAGCCCGGCCATGTCGATTACAATCTGGTCCCGGGCGTTGTCTATACCAAGCCGGAAATGGCAAACCTCGGCAAGACCGAACAAGAACTAAAAGAAGCCGGCATCCCTTACAAATCCGGTAAGTTTATCTTCATGGCCAATAGCCGGGCCAAAGCCAATCACGAAACGGACGGATTTATCAAAATCCTGGCTCACGCCGAGACAGACGAAATCCTCGGCGCCCATATGATCGGGCCTATGGTCGGTGAAATGATCCAGGAAATCTGTGTGGCCATGGCCTTCCGCGCGTCTGCCGAAGACATCGCCCGCGTTTGCCACGCCCACCCGACCTTGTCAGAGGCTGTGCGTCAGGCGGCTATGGGCGTTAACGGCTGGACGATGCAGAGTTAGATTTAACTCGCGCCTAAAGCTCTCATAATAGGTGACGGGTCGAGATATTCCTCGATCTGGATAATTTTTCCCTCAGTATCAAAGGCGCCGACAATACAAACCGGAATACGGCAGTCCGTTTGGCCAATGGTCAGGCAGGTCGTGTGCTGCTCTACAAATCCGGTGTTGCCGATTATCTGTACCACGCGATCCTCGTAAACGGGGTGACCGACCTTGGAAAGCGGCCCGTGTTTGGCTGAGCTTATAAAGGTCTCAAGATCGACTGTTTTAATCTCAGCGCCGAATTGCTGCGTTATCTTAACGTCGGGCGAAAACAGCTTTGCCGCTTCATCCCACTCACCTTGTGAAAACAGATCAAAGAGTTGACCGACGGTTTGTTTAAGCTGTTCTGACATTTTCTAAACCCCGCTGACTTTTCCGTCTACTTCAACAAAAATTTCGCCGATAAGCTCCATCTCAAGCAGGGCGGCGGAGGCAATAGAAATCGGGAGACCGGACAGCCGGATAATATCATTGCGCGGCGTAGGGGTAGGTGAGAGGAGGGCCTTGATTTTGCTTTTCGCCTTGTCCAGATCGCCGTCAAAATCGAAACTATCCGGGCCTGTATAAAGACTGGACGGCTCTTGGAACTCATGCAGATTGCCGAGCACGTCGAGCACATCTTGCGCGTTTTCGATCAGCGCCGCACCTTGCTTGAGCAATCTATGGCAGCCCTTGACCCGCGGGTCGAGCGGGCTACCGGGCGCGGCCATAACTTCTCGTCCTTGTTCCAATGCATAGCGGGCGGTGATCAGTGTGCCCGAGCGTTCCGCGGCTTCGATGACCACAACCCCGCGGGACAGCCCAGATATAATCCGGTTGCGGCGCGGGAAGTCGCGGGCCGTGGCGCGGTATCCCAGCGGACTTTCGGAAACGAGCGCGCCTTTGTTTTTAATCTCTTCAAATAGGTCCGCATTCTGGGACGGATAGATATGGTCCGCAGCTCCGCCCAAGACGGCGGCTGTGCCGGTTTCCAGTGATCCCCAGTGCGCTTGCGTATCAATGCCGCGCGCCAGACCTGAAACCACGGTCAGACCGGCTTCGCCCAGTTCTCGCGCGATCTGCCCAGCAAAGCGCTGGCCAATGGCGGATGCGTTGCGTGATCCAATGACAGCAACACAGGGCTTGCTCAAAATAGATGGATCACCCCAGACCGAGATCACCGGCGGCGACGGGTCGACGGCTCGAAGAGCGGCTGGATAATGGGGTTCGCAAGAGGCCAACATATGAATGCCCCGCTCTTCATGTGCGGTCATCTCGGCTTCAATCTCCTCGATTGAGGGAATTTTGATGCGCTTTCCTCGGGTAAGCTCCGGCAGGATCTCCAGAGCTTTAGCGGCATCACCCTCAGTGCGGCGTAAGATGTCACGAAAGGCAACGGGTCCGAGCGTCGGTGTCCGGATTAGCCGGAGCCAATCTTGTTTCTCATCTCTGGTGAGTTCCCGTAGCCCCACAGCCGCCCGCCTATTTACCTTGCCCAATTTTGGGTTCGGTCCCTTTGATGATGCGGCCAATATTATCCTTGTGACGGATATAGATCATCAGCGCGAGAACAGCTGCAAGTATTGCGACTTTGTGATAGCCCATAAACATAGCGATCACCGGCGTCAGTCCGGCAGCGGTCAAGGCGGCCAGAGAGCTCATCTTGAACAAGACGGCGGTCGCCAGCCATAAACCTATAGCCATCAATCCTATTGGCCATTTGGCCGCCAAGAGCGCGCCTAGAAATGTGGCGACGCCTTTGCCGCCTTTAAACTTGAGCCAAACCGGAAAGCAGTGACCTAGCAAGGCAAATCCGGCCGCGACCAGCCCGGCTTCGAAATTGAAAAAATATTGAGCGGCGAAAAAGGCCGCCGCCGCTTTGCCGCCGTCAAACAGCAGGGTAAGAGCCGCCAGATCTTTGCGCCCTGTGCGCAGAACATTCGTCGTGCCGATATTCCCGGACCCGATATTGCGGATGTCGCCCTGTCCACCCAAGCGGGCAATCAAAAGGCCAAAAGGAATAGAGCCTAGGAAATACCCAATAATGGCGGCGTAGATAAATGTTATATCCATAGGCCAGAGACTGCCTGATAAGCTGGAATGAGTCTAGAAAAAGAGTTTACCCAAAAAGTTTGGAAACACTCTCATCATTGGCAATACGGCGGACGGCTTCGCCGAGTAGGGTGGCAACCGTGATTTCACGGATTTTTTTGCAATCTTTGACTTTCTCAGGCTGTCCAATTGTGTCGGTAATAACGACTTCGGTCAGGACAGAGTCCGTAATCCGCTGAACAGCCGGGTCGGAAAGTACGCCGTGTGTGATATAGGCGGAAACCGATTTCGCGCCCTGATCCATGATCGCGGCGGCGGCGTTGCACAATGTACCCCCGGAGTCGATTATATCATCGAGCAGGACACAGTTCCGGCCTTCCACATCGCCAATGATGTTCATCACCTCAGACTCACCGGCTTTGGGACGGCGCTTATCGATGATGGCAATATCGGCTTCAAATTGTTTCGCTAGGCTTCGGGTTCGGACAACCCCGCCAACGTCAGGCGAGACGAACAGAAGGTTATCCCGTTCTTTTTTTGAAAAGCTGTCTTTGATATCATCGACAAAAACCGGCTGACCGAACAGGTTGTCGGTAGGGATATCGAAAAAGCCCTGAATTTGACCGGCGTGCAAGTCGATGGTCAGGACGCGGTCGGCCCCCGCTTTGGAAATCAGATTGGCCACGAGCTTGGCCGAGATGGGCGTCCGTCCGCCGGTTTTACGGTCCTGCCTCGCATAACCATAATAAGGAACGACGGCCGTGATCCGCTGCGCAGAGGCCCGGACCAGCGCATCAATCATGATGAGGAGTTCCATAAGGTGGTCATTGGCCGGTGCGGAGGTGGGCTGGATCAGAAAGATATCTTCGCCGCGGACATTTTCGTTGATCTTGACGAAAATTTCCTGATCCCGAAACCGTTTCGTTTCCACATCAGTCAGCGGCACATCCAAAACATCCGCTATTGCTGCTGCCAAAGGTTGATTGGCCGAGCCGCTAATAAGTTTCATCTGGGACCACCTTCACAGTCTTGAGCTTTTGGCGTCTCCATAATGACCGCGTTCTCCAAAGTAAATCACTCTTTGAGCATAATCGCGGAAATATTGCGGCCATAGCCTTCGACGCCCTGATGGGTGTTGTAGCGGTAGGAAAAATACGCCTCCGGTTGACCATAGGTACAGTCTTCCAAGCAATCGATTCTAGTAACGCCTTCATGGCGCAGCCGGGCCAATATAAAGCGTTTCAGGTCAAAATGCGGGCGGCGCTCGCCGGTCTCTTTTTTGGGTCCCAATTCAAAGAATCGGTCAAAGCTTTCGTTCTCAGCCACGAAACTGTCCCTAAAATCATGGCCGACCTCATAATTGGCCTGACTGATACAAGGTCCCAGTACAGCCCGGATATTATCTCGCTTTGATCCAAGGCTTTCCATGGCGCGTATCGTGGACGTGGTGATGCCTTTGAGCGCGCCGCCCCAACCCGCGTGGCAGGCCGCGATCATCTCTTGGTCCGGGTCATGAAACAAAACCGGTCCGCAATCCGCGCCCAAAGCAGAGAGCGCTAGACCTTTGCGCCGGGTCACCATGCCATCGGCCTTTGGCCGACCTTGCTCCATCGGACCATCGACAATCACCACCTCAGAAGAGTGGATCTGGTAATTGGACAAAAGGCGAGGCTCAGTCGTGCCCAGTGTCTCAGCAACCCGGCGCCGATTTTCAAACACGTTCTCCGGCAGATCATCCGATCCCTGTCCCGTATTGAGCTGTCCGAATTGACCCGATGACACCCCGCCCTTGCGGCCAAAAAACCCGTAGGTGATCTGGCCGTGGTCCAGGCGTTTATGTGTTTTATATGGGATCATTAATCGAGCCGCGCACAACCGTTAAACGTGCTGCCGCCCCGCTTATAACGGGCGGTCATAGGATAGGCATAACCTGACATATCATCCTCGCAAGGCGTATCTGTTATGGATAGCGTGAAGATCACGCCGTCGATTTCGCCGGAATAATTTGTCCATGTATCCTTGGTCGAAAGTGTCACCGGGATCAACACTCCGTCGAGACTTTCGGGGGTTGTATAAACGGCCTGCTCACCTGTAATTCGGAAATTCCAAAAGGGCTCGTTTCCGCTGGCGCTAATGGTCCGAATATCAGGTAGGGTATTTTTACGCCCGCAACCGCTCAGGACTTTATTGTTTATCTCGAGACTGACCCGATGTGAACCCGTTCCGAGCCGGGCGTCTTTGCAAGTGGCCGGCGTGAGCCGCAAGGTCACATGCTCATTGTTCAGGGTAATACCTTTTCCAGATTGTGAGGCCGAAAAGGCGTTATTCAGCGGCGCGTCGAAACTGGCGCTTGAATAAACACCGTGACCGGCTTTGATATCCAGTTTCCAATAACCGGCTTCGGTCGGACCGCCGAGGATAAAATGTTCATTGGAAATATCCAAAGGCGCTTGGCTCGAATTGCCGCCTCCGCAAGCGGCAAAGACGATCGCAAAAAAGCTCATGCCAATTTTCAAAAAACCGTTCAATTACGTCTCCTGCGACGGTAGCATTGTTCTAAATCCCATGGGCACGTCAAGCCCGTCAGATTGAAAACATATGGCTTTAAACAGCGTTCCCATTTGTTCGTCACTTGTAAGGCGGTCCAGTTGGCGGGCGATCTTGAGTTTTGAGTCCGGACTGGCCTTGGCAAGCGTGGCGGCGCGCATCTCTATCCCCAGCTTGGACAAGAACTCGCTCTGCTGGACGGGTGTTGTCGCGGCCAAATCGATTGACCGGGCAAACTCGCCTAAAGCCGCGAAGTCGACACGGGCCGTCAAATCCGTATTGCCGGGGTCTGAAAACACGCCGACTTTTTCGTGCCGTTTCAAAGCTTGCAACGTGTCGCCAAATTCTGTGACCTCTGGACCGTAATCAATAAATAGCGCGCGCCCCGGCGAGAATTCAAACCGGGCCTTGACGGCATCGAGGATTTGATGGGCCGCTGGGCACACTTCCAGTAAATCTTCATTGCGGGCCTCTGTTCTGGCCGATGGCATGGCTTGGGCGGCCAGATCGGAAACCGGTTCCGCCGCGACAGCAAAAGCCAGCGTGTCGGTTTCTTTTTCATAGGTCACCATCCGTTCGTGCCAGCCTTTATCCTGCGCGAAGCGGTCGGTTTGAATAAACTGCCGGACGGGCAAACAATCGAGATATTCATTCCCGACAATAATTGTCGGACCGACGGGAATGTCTTCGAGGCTATCGACCCAGGACACAGGCACAGGACTGTCGGCCAGGGTTTTGCCTTGTACGGCTTGCAGGGCGGCGCTCGCTTCAATCAGATAAACGGATACATTGTCGAGGAAGTCAGGCGCCAGACGCGCTGCCCGTAACATGTCCGCCATCATGATACCGCGGCCCGGCCCCAACTCGACCAGATTTACCCCGCCCGGCATGCCAATATCCCGCCAGGTTTGGATGGTCCATATACCCAGAAGCTCGCCAAACATTTGCGAGATTTCAGGGGCCGTGATGAAATCTCCGTCGGACCCTAGTGGATCCCGCGTGGGATAATAGCCATGGGCGGGGTCGAGCAGGCACAAGCCCATATATTCGGCCACGCTCATGGGGCCTTCGCTTTTAATGCGGGCGATGATGCGGTCTCTTAGCAGGCTCATTAGCGGTCAGCCTTAGCCTCTTTTTTGGGGGCAGGTTCTTCCATGAATTTTGGAGCGACGGCCGGCCGCTTAATGGCCCAGCGCAGGATCAACAGGCCGATAATGATCATGGGTAGGGAATAGGCCATTCCGCGGGTTAGACCGAAAAACAGACTCGCATCGGGCTCCCGGAAGAACTCGACGAATGTCCGGAAACTGCCATAAAGCAAGAAGAAAAGACCTGAACAAATTCCCGGTTTGGTCAGGGCGTTATGCTTGCGCGATACATACCAAATCGCCAAGAAGATGACGATCCCTTCGAGGAAGGCTTCGTAGAGCTGGCTGGGGTGACGGGGAATAAGTTGTGGGTCGGTTTTAGGAAAGATAAAGGCCCAAGGGACATCTGTGGCGCGGCCGTAGAGTTCCTGATTAACGAAATTGGCCAGACGAACACATAAGAGTCCCAGCGGCGCGCCAATGGCCGCCATGTCGGCCCAACGCCAAAGGGTGATCGGGTTTTTTCGGTTGATCCACCAGGCCGCTAGACACACGCCCACAAATCCACCATGGAACGACATACCACCTTCCCAGACTTTGAAAGCGGATAGAGGGTCAATCAATACACCTTCAAAATTGTAGAGCAGAATGTGGCCAATCCGGCCGCCGAGCATAATCCCAAGGAGACAGAAAACGGCGAAATCCTCAAGGCGGTGCTTGCTGGGGATCAGTTCTGATCCGCGGGTCATGCCCGCCGGACGCCAAATCTCCTTTTTGCAGATTGTCCGAACCGCCCAGCGATAGGCAAGATAAATGCCGACGAGATAAGAGATACCAGACCAGTTCACCGTCAACGGTGTTCCAGGAATCTTAAAGATTTCGCTGTTAAGCCAACTTGGGAACTCAATGGCAAGAATGAGGTTTAGAATCATGACGCGTCGTTGTGTAACTTGGTACGGGGCTGGAATTCTGTTAAAGGGTCCCTATCT
>CALDSY010000220.1 GCA_937924355.1 uncultured Caulobacterales bacterium | reverse complement strand
GAACTTAAATTGGTGCGCGACGCGCTGATCGAGCGGGAAAACCTTCTGCGAGCCATGCCTCATATCAGCTGGCCCATGCGGTTTGTACTGCCCTGGCACAAGACCTTGAAATTTGAAGGCGAAACGCCGGCCTCAAAGCTGATTTCTTTTTTTCTGCCCTGGACCAAAGGGAGCCGCCCAGCCTGGATGATCCGGTTCGGCCTGTTTATGTATGATCATATGGGCGGACGGAAAATTCTACCGGCCACGAAAAAGCTGGATTTGCGCAAAGTGCCCGAGGGCGCACCGCTGCGGGACCACTTCTCTTTGGCCTATGAATATTCTGATGTCTGGGTGCAGGATTCCCGTCTAGTAGTCCTCAACGCCCGGGACGCCGCCCGGCGCGGGGCCGATATTATGGTCCGGACCAAAGTGACCCGGGCGGAGCGCGATGGCGAACACTGGGCAGTGACGGTTCAAAACCGAGACGGCTCGGAATCCCTCCATAAAGCTAGGATGTTGATTAATGCTGGCGGCCCCTGGGTCGAAGACATCATCAAATCGAAAGTCGGCATCAACGCCCGAGAAGGCGTGCGCCTCGTCCGTGGCAGCCACATCGTCACCAAGAAACTTTTTGATCACGAAAAGTGCTATTTCTTTCAGGGCAAGGATGCGCGGATCATCTTCGCCATTCCTTATGAAAATGATTTTACATTGATCGGGACTACGGATGCGGATCACGGCGAAGACCCGGACCGCCGCCCGGAATGCACCCCCGAAGAAGCAGACTATCTGCGCGCCTTCGCGGCCGAGTACTTCAAAAAACCCATTGCGCCTGAAGACATTGTCTGGAGCTATGCCGGCGTGCGGCCACTCTATGATGATGGTGCGAGCTCGGCCCGCGCCGCGACCCGGGAATATGTGCTCTCCTTGAATGAAAGTAGCGGCGCGCCGCTCTTGTCCATCTTTGGCGGCAAGATCACGACTTATCGCAAATTGGCTGAGGACGCACTCGATACGATCCAGTCCGTTCTGAAAACCCATAAACCGGAATGGACAAAAGGCGCCGCACTGCCGGGCGGGGATTTCCCTCATGACGGTGTCCCGGACCAAGTCGCGCAAATCCTGGAGAGGTATCCTTTTCTGGATGACGATTGGGCCCTACGTCTGGTGAGAGCCTATGGCACGGAAACAGCCGATGTCTTGGGCGAGTCAACATCCCTGTCTGATTTGGGTCACAATTTCGGCGCAACACTCTATCAGCGCGAAGTCGACTGGCTGGTCGCCAATGAATTTGCTTTTACCGCCAACGACATTCTCTGGCGACGAGGAAAATTGGGTTTAAGAGTGAGCGCTATTCAGGTCAAAGCACTTGAGGACTATCTGGCGGATAAGATCGGTTCAAACCTTTCTTAAGGACATTGTGCTAGACCCCGCCCAACAAGAATGATGGGAGGGCGCTATGTCCGATGATTTTGAACCGTTTGCCACCGCTGGATCCGGTAAGTCAGAAGCTGAAGTAGCTTTTGATCTTTTGAATAAACTCAAAGGGCAGGGTGTCTGGGGTGAGCGCAATAAGCCCGCCATTCTTGATATGTATGCCGAATGTCTCGATGCCGTGAAAGGCTTGCGGGCCTATGAAGGGCAAAACCGCGTGGAGCCTGCAATCCGTCGATTGGGGCCAGCGACCGCTCAACAAACGCCCGCTCAACCCGCGCTAACGCAAACGGCGCCCGCCGCGCCGCCTATGCCACAAGCGCAGCCGGCCACGGCACAAGCGCCTCTGGCCCAACCGAATGCGGCACAACCTCAAGCGGCTCAAGCACCGGCCAATCCGGTCCAAACCCAGCAACAACAATTGCAACAGCAAATTCTGCGTCAAGGCTAAGCTAGTCTTCACGCGCAGCGCCAAACCGCGGTTCGTAACGCTTCATTAATCATAATGGCTGACTTTGTTCTCTCGCGAAACGGGGAACATTATGAGCTTGCTCACTATATTTGTGCGTTCATTTTTGGCGCTGGTCGTTCTAGCGCTTATGATATTACCGATCCGATTTGAGATGAACAAAGCGGAAGGGGAAAATGCTGCGCAAAATGGCGAAATACTTGAACCAGAGGCAGCCCCAACCCCGGAAATCCTGAGCCGCCCGCTCTATGCTTATCTGGCAGATGAAAGCCAAGGCACGCTCCCGGCCACATATACCCGTCCAGCGAACGATACGGCCAACCGCATTTCTGTGGCCCGCAACCTGGCCGAACAGAAGCAATTCGAAAAAGCCCTAATTATCCTTGGCAATGTCTCGGAAGGCGATGCACCCAGCTATGATGTGAGGTTTTTGCGAGCGCGAATTCTGTCGTGGTCAGGTCAGCATGACGCCGCCGACTACATTTTCAAGGGTCTCCGGGCTGAATACCCCCACGATCCTGATGTGATGGTTTCTCATGGCTATTTAAAATACTATCAAGGACAGCTGCGGGACGCGGAATATCTCTTCTCTCAAGTTCTGATCAGCTATCCAGGTTATAGCGATGCCCGAAATGGCCTAAATAGAGTCCGCAAGGCGCGCCAAAGTCAGTAAGCAAAATTGCTCTAGAGACCGTTATGTGTGCCGTCACAGAACGGCTGCCCTGCGGTCATTTTGCAGCCGCAGAAAAACTTTTTACCGGATTTCTCGGCCGTCCATTTCATGGGCGTAAAGGATGTATCCTTGTGAGAGCCGTCACAGAACGGTTGTTTGTCAGACTTACCGCATGTGCACCAAAAATATGATTTGCCTTCTTCTACATCAACTGGAATTGGCGATTTTTGGGCGATAATCGGTTGGTCTGACATGACGGTCTCCTAATTTGGACACATCATAATCTCTAAATGGCCAATTTACAAAGCTTGAAATGTGTGACATTTGATTATCGATAAACAATAAAATTTGAGAGATCGTCATGAAATCAGTCATCAAGCGCAGCTTTCTAATTTTGCTGCCGGCCCTTGTGGGGTTTGGCATGTATAAATTTGTCGCGGGTTTCGGCATGCCCGGTTCGATTAACGCCTATATCAACAAAACCTCCATGCGGTTAGCTTTGCAAAGCCCTGAAGCCATGACTTATGCGGGTCTGGATAGTCTGCCTTTTGAAAGGCACAGTCACAAACTTGGCGATTACTCCGGGGCTCTGGATAAAAAATTAAGAGGTGAACTCGTCGACGCCAAAAACCAGCTCGAAAATTTCAAAAGCCCTAAAGCGAATCCAACGGACCGTCTGACTTATGAGATCACGACATGGCTCGTAGACGATTATTTGGCCGGCGAAAAATATGAGTATTCCGGCTATCCGATTTCCCAGTTGTCGGGACCCCATGTTAATTTGCCGTCATTTCTTACGGACATGCACACCATCACAAATCAGGAATCTGCCGATAATTATCTGTCGCGCCTACGGGAGATGGGCCGGGTATTGGACGAAACCCACGGGCGGGTTCAAAAATATGCGGATAATGGCGTCGTGGCCCCGGACTTCATTATCACGAAAACCATCGGCGTTTTAGAAGCCTTCATCAAAGATGGCCCCTCCGGAAATGCTCTGGTCACGACGCTCCCTGAGCGCCTTGAAAAAGCGGGCACGTTTTCGGAAAGTGCGAGAGATGAAATCAGAAATGAGGCCGAGTATATCGTTCAGACAATTGTCCAGCCTGGCTACGAAAAACTGATTGCTCAACAAAAGAGTCTTTTATCGAAAACGGATTCGAACGCCGGTATCTGGCGTATTCCAGACGGCGAGAAAATCTATGCCTGGGCCATTAGAAACAACACGACTACAGATCTCACGGCCGATGATTTGCATAATACGGGTCTGGCCGAAGTGGCCCGCATTGAAACGGCTATGGACAAGATCCTGATTGGACAAGGCCTGAGCGAAGGAACTGTCAGCGAACGCGTCCGCATTATGATGGAAGACCCGGACCAGATTTTCCCCAATACGGATGAAGGCCGGGAGGCCATGATCGACTACCTCTATGAACTTAATGAGGATATCATGGGCAAGGCTGGAGACTTTTTCGTTACCCTTCCGCCGCAGGAACTCGAGATCAAACGTATCCCGGAATTCTCCGAAGCCTCGGCACCCGGCGGTTATTATCAAGGGCCGAGCCAGGGCTTTCCGCCTCTGATCCCCGCCAGACCGGGACGATTTTATATCAATCAAAAAGATACGGCCGATAACCCGAAATGGACTTTGCCAACACTCCTCTACCATGAGGCCGCGCCGGGCCATCATTTCCAGATCTCCCGCTCACAATTGATCAAGGGCGTTCCCTTCCTGCGCAAAGCCAGCCCGTTTACGGCCTATACCGAAGGCTGGGCCCTTTATGCAGAGCGGGTGGCGGCCGAAGACATGGTTCTCTATGCCGATAATCCTCTGGGTGATCTGGGCCGCCTGCAGGCGGAGCAGTTTCGCGCCGTGCGCCTGGTGGTCGATACTGGCATGCACCACAAACGCTGGACCCGGGAACAAGCCATTGATTATATGGTCTCAAAGACCGGCATGACCGAAGCCGAAGTCACCCGCGAGATTGAACGCTATGTGGTCTGGCCGGGACAGGCGCTTGCCTATAAAACCGGACAACTCGCCATTTTGCGCATGCGCGCCCGGGCCGAAGAGCAGCTGGGTGAAAAGTTTAATCTGCGCCAGTTCAATGAAATGATCCT
>CALDSY010000219.1 GCA_937924355.1 uncultured Caulobacterales bacterium | reverse complement strand
AACCGATTAAGCTTCGGCCATGGGATATGGTCTGATTGCATTTTTCGTTATTTTTATTGTCCTCGTTATTTGGATTTATAATCGATTAGTGTCCGCACGGCAGCTGGTTAATAATGGCTGGTCGGATATTGAGGTGCAGCTCAAACGACGTGCCGATCTCATTCCCCAAATTGTTGACACGGTTAAAGCCTATGCGGGCCATGAGAAAAACCTTTTTGAGGATGTCGTTCATAAGCGCAATCAGGCTTTGAGCGCGGATGGGTTAGGCAATCGCGCGACGGCAGAGTCAGCGCTCAGCGGCCCATTAGGACGCCTATTGGCGATTGCGGAAGACTATCCGGACGGTAGCGCCATGAATTCAATGGTGTCCAATATCTCGTCAGGCGTCAGTTCAGCCGCGCCGCAAAGCTCGTCATCCTCCGGCGGCGGCGGTGGTGGATTTTCAGGCGGCGGCGGCGGCGGTGGCGGAGGCGGCGGCTGGTAGCCTCCCTTAAAGGTTTTTGATCTCGCGCCGCGGAATAGGCATTTTGATACCGTTGTCCCGCAGGGTGCGCCAAACGAGGTAGTTCAAGTCTGATGTGAATTTGTTCTCACCGTCATCAATACCCGACACCCAGAATTCGATGGCAAAATGAATGCCGTATTCGCCGAACTCTCTGAGCTCCAGGTCCGGCTCTTCCGGCTCCATAAGCACTTTTGGATAACTCTCAATGATCGGGATAAGGATGCCCTCAAGCGTATCAATATCCGTATCGTAAGGTACTTTGAAATAAACCTCATAACGCTGGGCAGGGTCTTTGTGGGTCCAGTTCTCATAAGTGTTTTCAATAAAGGTCGTATTGGGCACCATAATGTCTTTGCCGTCTGTGGTCTCGACAGTGGTTGAGCGCATATTGATGGCTTCTACATAGCCCTCTTGACCATCTGGCAGGACAACGAAATCGCCTTTGCGTACAGAGCGGTCAAACAGGATAATAATACCAGAGACGAAATTTGCGGCCACTGGCTGTAGCCCCAAGCCAATACCCAGACCGATGGCACTGATAATCATCACCAGACCCGACAGCGGAATGCCCGCAAACGTCATCACCATAACGACAACGATTACAAACAATAGCATTTGGAAAATTTTCGCGACGACTTCACGGGTCGCCAAATCCAACCCTTCTTGGGCACGAATGACACTTTGACCGCGTGTATTTCCAATATTTCCAAGCCAGAAGAATAAGCCTCCAAACAAGGCCAGGCGGACCAAAGTCATCGCCGTTACCGGCGGGTCCATTGGGATAACCGGTGTCTTTTCCAGAAACTCGGTAAACTGTCCAAAGCGCCCAAAGACCGCGATGAGCGCGACCGGGATAATGATCCAGATCGACAGCTTCTTTAAGAGATCATTGCCGATGAATTCTTGAATAACTTTGTAGAGCAAATAAACAACAGCAATACCTTGAATCAGTTTGACCAGCCAATTTTCACCCAATGGAGACCCGACCGCTTTTAGGACGAAAGCTGCGGCTCCCAAGAGCGCTACAAAAACGAGCAGGCGTAAGAACTTGCCCATCCGGAAAACGAATCTGCGGGCCGACAGAAATTTGGCATCTTCCGCAGGAGCCGCTTTGAAGAAAAACAGCCTTCGGCGCAGGATAGCAGCAATCATGGGTGATAGGAAAAACGCAGCGATAATGGCGGCTAATTGCGCTAAAAATGGCGGACTTTGTGCCAATTCCCATAATTGGCTCATATAGGATTTGAATGTGGTCAAGGCTTCATCCTTGGTGGGCACAGAAAAAGCGGGCCCAGTGTCAGCTGGCGATGTGGCCTCGCGCTCTTTTATTTGCGTAATCACAGCGTCGACGAATGCCTCATCAGCTTCCTGCAAGGCGGCTTGCGCTTCTTTACGGGCGTCGATGGCCTGGCGGAGTTCAGGATCGTCAAAGTTGAGCTGTGAGGCATCTACATCGTCCGGTAAAATCCGTTCGGTGGGATCAACGACCTTTATCTGCTTGTCTTGGGTTTCCGTCTCTTGCCCATAACTGGTTGCGTTGAGCACCAGACATGCACAAAAAACCAACAAAGCAGACAGGAAATATCTCACAAAAATCTTCATTCTAACCCCATTTTTCGCCCCCGCTATAGTTTGCCCACTATCTTTTGTAAATCATTTTGGAGTAGAGAGCGCCCTTAATACTTGCGTGGAGAATAACATGAGTGCGCCCAAAAAAGTAGTCCTAGCTTACTCCGGCGGTCTGGATACCTCTATTATCCTGAAATGGCTGCAAGAGGAAAAAGGTTGTGAAGTCGTCACATTCACCGCTGATTTGGGCCAAGGCGAAGAGCTGGAACCTGCCCGTCGCAAAGCGGAAGCCGCTGGCGTCAAGGAAATTTTCATTGACGATCTACGCGAAGAATTTGTGCGCGATTTTGTGTACCCCATGTTTCGGGCCAATGCACTCTATGAAGGTCTTTATCTGTTGGGCACATCGATCGCTCGGCCATTGATCGCCAAACGCCAGATCGAGATCGCCAATATGGTCGGCGCTGACGCCGTCTGTCACGGCGCGACAGGTAAAGGGAATGATCAGGTCCGGTTCGAGCTCGGCTATTATGCGCTGGACCCCAATATCAAAGTCATCGCCCCTTGGCGCGAATGGGATCTCAACTCACGCACCAAGCTGATCGAATACGCCGAAAAGCACGGCATTGAAATTGCCATGGATAAACGAGGCGAAGCGCCCTTCTCTGTCGACGCCAATTTGCTGCATACCTCATCCGAAGGCAAAGCCCTGGAAGACCCGGCCGAAGAAGCGCCGGAATTTGTCTATCAACGGACAGTCTCGCCTGAGGCGGCTCCGGACAAAGCCACCTATATTGAAGTCGGATTTGAACGCGGCGATGCTGTCTCTATCGATGGTACAGAGATGAGCCCGGCAACCATTTTAACCAAGCTAAACGAACTGGGCGGCGCCAATGGAATCGGGCGACTAGACCTTCTGGAAAACCGCTATGTGGGAATGAAGTCCCGAGGCATTTATGAAACCCCTGGCGGAACGGTTCTGCTTATGGCGCACCGCGGAATTGAACAAATCACCATGGATAAAGGCGCTATGCACCTCAAGGACGAGTTGATGCCCCGTTATGCCGAGCTGCTGTATAACGGCTACTGGTTCTCCCCCGAGCGGGAAATGCTGCAGGCTGCTATCGATAAATCTCAGGAACTGGTCACCGGCACAGTCCGCCTCAAGCTCTATAAAGGGAATGTGGATGTGGTCGGCCGGACGTCGCCTTATTCGCTCTACTCGCAAGAACACGTCACTTTCGAAGAAGATGACGTCTATGATCAGGCCGATGCAGGCGGATTTATCAAGATCAACGCGCTCCGTTTGCGCCTCCTGAAAGCCCGTAATCAAAAGGCCGGCCGCAACGACTAGTCGTCAAGGATTTGGATCCAGCATTAAAAAAGCCGCCATCAGGCGGCTTTTTGTTTTGAATATCGTTCTTTCTAGAACCTGTGGCCAATATTCAGACGCGCGCCAAAACCTTCTAGATCACCGAACTCGGCAAAACCGTCCGCCCGTATCATGAGGCCGTTTTCACTGCCTGCTCTCACGAGGCTGCCTTCAATAATGTATTGCTTGTCCACT
>CALDSY010000218.1 GCA_937924355.1 uncultured Caulobacterales bacterium | reverse complement strand
TTTGCTTCGGAACTTCAGTCCGCCAGACGCCTTTTCCATACCCGGCGCGCAAAAAGGTTCCTGCGCTTCCCATAAGGGCAGTTTCTGAAACCGACTGTCTGCGGCGAGAAGGTTGACCAGATGCGTTGTGCCGGAACGGGGGAGTCCGGAAATATTAAGGGGTCGTTTGAGTTCAATGGCGTCCAAGTCCGGGCATTTCTTGCGCCGATCATGGATGATGAGACGGTTACTCGCACAGCGCACAAGATCATTGTAAACTGTGGTAGCGCCAATAGGGCTCATGAGTGGGTCTGATGTGTAGCTATCGAGTAAGACCTGTAGCGGTTCTTTGAAACTTTCTGGGCCAAAATCAGATAGTCCTGTCGCTTTTCTGGCATCCTCCAAAACCTTGTCGATGGAAAAATCCACCTTGGCCAGATTGCCTAGCTTGCGAACGAGTTTTTGCAGCGGGCCAAATTGCGGGTCCGCCAAGTCATCAAAATAGATGTCATTGCCAACCCGCGTGACCATGGCTTACGACTTCTTGATACCCTTCATGATGATGTTTTTATATCTATCAGAATAGGGAGGCATCATTATGAGGAAATCACGGAATCGGTCGAGCGGTTGATGGACGACGGCGCGGGCATTGCACATTTCTTTAAAGCCTTCGAACCCGCCGGCCACACCCATGCCCGAGGCCCCAACACCACCAAAGGGCAGGTTCGGATTCGTCCCGGCCTGGATGCAGTTATTGTTCACAACGGCAGATCCAGACGACGTATTGGTCAGGAAATATTCGATATTATCGTCATCCTTGGAATAAATATAAAGCGCCAGCGGGTTTTGGCGAACGCTAATCATTTCAAGGACTTGCTCGCGTTTCTTATAGGGCGAAACTGTGAGAACAGGTCCGAAGACTTCTTCTTGCATAACGGCCATATCTTCGTTCACATTGGTCAGGACCGTCGGTTCCACATAGCGCGTCTTAGGATCGGCGGTTCCGCCGCAGACGAGATTGGCCCCTTTTTTAACAGCGTCCTGGATCAGGCCCGTGACGCGCTTGTGATGACGCTCATTGATGAGGCGCGGGACATATTTAGAGTTCTCAAGACCAGTGCCTTCAGAGTTATAGAGAGCTTGAATTTTCTCATTGATGAGCTTCAAAAACGCGTCGTAACGGCTTTCGTGAATGATGACATATTCCGGCGCTATACAGACCTGACCAGCATTCATAACGCGGCCCCAGGCAATCTTGGTGGCCGCGTTTTCAAGGTCCGCGCTTTCATCAATGATAACCGGTGACTTACCGCCCATCTCCAGCGTCACACTGGCAAAATGATCAGCCGCCGCTTTCATGACGATTTTCCCGACGGCATTTCCGCCCGTATAATATATGTGATTAAAGGGTAGTGAGAGGAGTTCCTGCGCCGTCTCCACGCCCCCTTGGAAAACCTGCGCCTCATCGGCAGGGAGCGCTTTGTTGAATATTTCCTGGATAACCTGGGCTGAGCCCGGCGCATATTCGGACGGTTTGATAGCGACAGCGTTACCGCCGGCAATGGCTGAAAACGCCGGCAGAAGGCACTCGGCGGTCGGCGCGTTATAGGCGGCCATATTCAGCACAACGCCTTTGGACTGATATCGGATTTCGCATTTTTTGCCAAAGGTCCCCATAGCGCCTTTGACTTTTTGCGGCTTTACCCATTTCCCCAGGTTTTTGGACACAAAGTCAGCTTCTGTTTTGAGCATGACAAGCTCAGCTGCAATGTCCAAATCATGGGTGCCGCGTTCTTGATGGCCCGTTTTGAACAAGTCTTCTTGCCGATTGATGGTCTCGGCCATCAAGGCCTGGATTTTCTCCGCCCGTTCATCGGCAGAACTATTCCGTAACCGGAGCGTTGCGCCTTGCAAGGCTTCAAACTGTTTTTTGATATCGCTCATGATCAGCCTTTATATTGCGGGATTTTGACGGCCTTTTGCAGGACTTTCTCAAAGGTGCGGGCGGGCAGGAGTTTCTGCATAGGTCCCATAGGGCGGGCATCCTTGCCGACGAGGTAGCTGGGCTTCCACTTTTTCTTTTCGAGCAGGGCCAAGACTTCATTGGCCACGTCCTGTGGTTCATTGGCGCTATTTTCCAGCATATCAACCATATGGGTCGTCGTCGTCTCCTTGAGATGAGGGCCGTAGACGTCATTCATTTCCTGAGACACTTCTTTCCAGATATTCTGCGTCGTTTCGGCTGAATTGGCGGTCATGTGGGTTTTGACGGCGCCCGGTTCGATCGAGGTGACCTGAATGCCAAAAGGTGCCAGTTCATTGCGCAGTGTATTGGTCAAGCCAATGACCGCATGTTTGGACATATTATAAACCCCAGAGGCCGCCGGATTGGCTCTCACGGCACCGGAAGCGAAATTGATTATGCGGGAGTGGGGGGCATTCTTGCGGATCATCGGCAAGAATGATTGAAGGACCCGGACAGGGCCCCAAGTATTGACTTCAAACATATACTGACCGCGTTCAATATCGCAGCCCTCAATCACGCCAATGCCTTTATTGGCAATGCCGGCATTATTGATCAACAGGTCAAGCCCTGCATCGCCAAGATGCGTCTGAACGGCTTTGGCGCTGTCTTTGACGGATTTTCCGTCTGTCACGTCCTGATCGATAGGAGTAATATTTTCATGGGTGCCCAGCTCATCTGTTGGCGCGCCCGGGTAAACGCCCGCAAATACCTTCCATCCGCGTTCCGCTAGCGTTTTAGCTTTTAGAGCGCCCATCCCCATATTGGCCCCTGTAATGAATACTGTTTTCTGCTCACCCATTCCGTTCCCCTTTTTCGTTTTATTGCCTTAATCTATACACCCGGACTTTCCGAATGTCATTCGGAAAGTCTAGAACTTGTCCGGTCTCACCTGCGCGTCGGACCCGCCGTCCACGTAAATCACACTGCCATGCATATGCGCGGCGGTGTCCGAAAACATGAATTCGATCGTGCCGCCAATTTCCTCAACTTTGCCAAAGCGCTTTTGTGGAATAGGGATCATGTCGAGGCTTTTGCTAATGGTCGGGTGGTCTTTGACTCCTTGCAGCATTGGTGTCTCTGTAGGGCCAGGTGCAATGACATTCAGCTGAATACCGGCTGCCCCCCAATCAGCTGCCCGCCTGCGAACTGCGCGAGTAAGGGCGTGTTTTGAGCCAGCATAAACCATGGCTGCGTGCATATCGCCAATGATGTCCATGGTCTTGGTTTCGTCGCCTTCAAGCATGGACAATACCATTGGGGTTTCATCCACCGGGCGCATTTGTGCAGAATTGGATCCAATCACGACGCAACGTCCGCCCGCAGCTGCAAGGGCGTCTTTAAAACCATCCAAAAGCGCCAAAGTGCCGAAATAATTGACCCGTGCAACAAGCGCGCCAACATCCAAATGTCCGCCTAGGCCGGCCGCCAGTAAAAGCCGGTCAATTTTGCCGCCGCATTTCTCAATCGTCTCTGAAATAGCTGATACACGACCGGCTTGGGTTGATAGATCTGCGGTAACTTCCGCATTTTTAAGATCGATACCGATTATGTCGAACCCTTGCGACTCTAGGCGGTTGCGGACCTCCGCGCCAATGCCTGAGGCTGATCCTGTGATGACAGCGTAACTCATTCTGAGTCCTTTAATAAAGACGCGGAAACCGATGCGGCTTCGATTTTTCCGTCGATAATTTTTCGGGGCTCAGAACGTGTATAGGTTATCAGCCATTTACCCGCGCGCTTTTCATAACGATCTGTGTAAAATCCAGCCAAAAGCCGAAACGAATTATCTTCCGGGTTGATCGTGGCAAATCCTAAGTTCCAGATGCCGTCTGCCTTATCTCCTTTTATGGTAATTTCAGCATTATGGCCGTGATGGCTATCAATGATGCTGGTGGAGATGGCCATTTGCGTGAAAATACCAATCAGCCCATCGACATCAAACTCCCCTAAAGGCGGAAAATCAATAATAGCATCAGGGGCGAAGCAGGCCCTGATTGTTTCGGGGTCTTTGCGGTCACAGGCATTAAGATAGCGAGCTTTGAGTTTACGGATTTCGCTTTCTGCCTCAAGCATGGCAATTCTGGATTCCAGTTCCATATTCTCCCCGATATAACTGGTTCTTGTCGTAATTCTTTTGAATTATCCGATTCAAAAATGCAACGATGAATAATCCAAGTGCGTAGCAAAAATGCAACATTTCTACGCAAAAGCCATCGTAGAGGCCCAAAAAACACCAAAACGCGCAAAAAAACAGGCTAAAAATTACGAGTGTGCATTGCCTCGTGTCAGAAACTCGCATAACTTAATTGCAGTATTGATAGACAAAAGTCTGCAAAGGGGAGATTAAAATGGCT
>CALDSY010000217.1 GCA_937924355.1 uncultured Caulobacterales bacterium | reverse complement strand
AACATTGTGATTTGTTCATCTGGCGTACAGCTGATATTCATGTGCCGCTCATGGTATTTTTGCTATAGAATGAGCCAGAAATCAGTAGCTTATGGCCTTTAAGATGAAGAAACTTGCTCTTATCCTTGCGATTTCCGCCTCAACCTTCGCGATTGCGCCGGCCGCTTTTGCGCAAGATGCAGGCAATACGACACAGACCGATCAGTCCGAAGAGGACTGGCGGAATTCTCGTAAGAAAAAGACCGATAAAGAGGTTTTTGAGGACGTTTTGAACTCCATCACCAATGGTGGCTACAACATCAACGTTAAACAGCCTGGGCCCGTTGAAACTCTGCCCGAGGAAAGCCGACGTCACATTATGAAGGAACGCGCCCGCGTTATGGCTGAAACCGATCCGGGGCAACAGCCGGATGATACGTTTAACCCGTCCGAGGCAGCCAAGGCCGATCCGGAACTGGCCAAAAAGGAAGAAGAAGCCTGGGACGTTGTCATGACCGACCTGAAAGGGTCCTCTCAAGGCGGACAGTCAGGCCAGGGTCAACAGGGCGATCAGAAGGTCGCTGTGGCCGGTCAAAACACAGGCAGCGCTCGTAATAATTCTATCCGCGGCGGTTCCTCTGCATCGGCGTCGTCTATCCTCGATGCTATCAAGAACGGTGTCTTGGGCGGCGGCGGTAGCGGCAACCAACAGGCGCAAGGACAAGGTCAGCAGCCAGGTCAACCGGGCGGGCAAGGTCAAGGACAGCAGCAAGGACAACAAGGCCAAGGTCAACAAGGCCAACAAGCTGGACAACAGGGCCAGCAGCAAGGACAAGACGGTCAGGTCCAACAGGCCAGCCTGCCGCAAGGGCCTCGCGGCGGCTCATCTGACTCGGTATCGTCGATCCTAAATGGTATTCGGGGCTCAGGCTCCAGCCCCACGGGATCACCGAGCGGGTCTCCGAGCGGCCAGCAGCAACAAGGTCAAAGCGGCGGATCTTCTACCTCAGCCTCTTCTATTTTGAACGGCATAGGCCAAAGCCCGACAGGGTCACCTTTTGGTACATCACCGACCGGATCTCCGACAGGACAACCCGGTGGACAGGGTCAAGGTCAGCAACAAGGTCAACAGGCCGGTCAGCAAGGCCAGCCCGGCGGACAACAAGGTCAACAAGATAACGGACCCCGCGGCGGCTCATCGGCATCGGCGTCTTCCATCCTAAGCGGTATTCGCGGCGGCATGGGCCAAATGCCAAACGGTATGCCCAACGGATCCCCAACGGGCACATCGCCAACCGGATCACCCTTTGGACAACCATCTGGCACAGGCCAGGGTCAGCAGGGTCAACAATCTGGCCAAGGTCAAAGCCCTGATGGGCAGCAGGGTGGATCATCAAGTTCAGCGTCCTCCATGCTAAGCGGTCTTGGACAAGGACAAGGTAGCCAGCAAGGCACAGGTCAAGGTCAACAAGGTCAGCAATCTGGCCAAGGTCAGTCACAACAACAAGGTCAGGGCCAAGGTCAGGATCAGGGTCAGTCAGCGGCGCAATCCGCACAAGGCGCCGCTCAGGCCGCACAAGCCGCAGCCGGACGCGCGGCTCAGGCTGCAGCAAACGCAGCGGCGCAAGCGGCACAATCCGGCGACGCCCAAGGGTCCGCCAATGCATCAGCGGCGCAGGCAGCGGCAGGTGCCGCTCAGGCAGCGGCTGCACAAGCCCAATCAGCTGCGACGCAAGCTGCCACTGCCTCTAGTGAAGGGGCCGCTCAGGCCGCTGCAGCGCAGGCACAACAAGCCGCGGCGCAAGCTCAATCGGCCGCAGCCCAAGCTGAAGCGGCTGCCGGTTCATCGCAAGCTGCGTCAGCAGCTGCACAGGCTGCCGCCTCGCAGATGGCGCAATCAGCGGCTTCCGCAGCCATGCAATCCGCCGCGCAAGCGGCAAGCTCTGCAAACGCCGCCGCCGATCAGGCCATGGCCTCCAGCGCCTCTCAGGATTTTGCGAATGCCAGCCAAGCCGCGAGCGCCGCGCAGGCAGCGCAACAAGCCGCACAGCAGGCGCGCAGCGCCGCAGAACAGGCCAGTGAAGCGTCCAGCGAAAGCGAAGCTCAGTCCGCCGCTCAAGCCGCGCAACAAGCTGCACAGCAAGCGGCGCAAGCTGCTGCCGAAGCAGCCGCCGCAGCCAGTGGTCAGACACAGCAGCCAGAAGCGCAACCGGTCACAGCCGAACAACCAGGCTACACACCAATCGAAACGTCTCCGGTTGGTACGGCCACTAGCGCCTATGAATATATTCGCGGGCAACGCGGCGACGACGACTAATCGATCTATCGGTAGAGAATGAGAAAAACGGGTTTCCCCTAGACTAATGCTAGAGGAGCCCGCCCATTGGGACAGTCTTATTCCCAGGAAAGACATGGTCAGCCACATGGCTGTCCGTTACGCCTAAATGCGAAATCAGCACGGATTTGAACACGGATTCCAGAGAATTCACAGCTCTTAAATCCCGGTTTTCATACAATGATCTTTTACCCAGGCCTGGCCAATCGCCCGCGACTCGACCACCTTTCACCGCGCCGCCCGCCATAAGGCAAAGCCCGCCCGTCCCATGATCCGTGCCTTGGTTCGCATTCTCAGAAACAGTCCTACCAAATTCGCTGACGACCATGATGACCGTATCTTTCCAGTAATCCCGCAGGGCGATTTTTAAGGCTGAAACCGACTCATCAACCTGTCGCAATAGCCCGGATAAGCGGCTATTTTGATTTTTGTGGGTATCCCAACCCAATGAGTCTATAACGGCAATACGTGGGCCGTCTTTTGTCGCCATTATCCGCGCGGCGGCATTCGCATTGCGCAGAAGATTGGTGTTTCGCCGACGCCGTCCCATATTGGGGAGCATGGGATCAGGGGCCCCTTGGGCATCTTGCAAGGCCCGGGCAAAAATTGGATCCTCGGCATATATTTTTGACAGGCTTGCCATAAACCCTTCACTGAGTTCTGGAAGATCGGATTCCGCCCAAGTTCTGACCCGTTCCCCGCCTTGTAGGATTAACGGAATTTGCGGGCCGACGGATAACCCTAACTGCCCGCCGCCTTCCAAGCCGGATAACGCCCGATTCAACCAACCATCCGAAGCCCCGAACGGCCGGCCGGCGCCATTTTCCAGAAAATTCTGACCATCAAAATGGGACCGGAGTCGATAGGCCGTCGAAATCGCCGGTATCAAGACCAGTTCATTGTTCTGATATAGGTTATGCAGGCCGCGCAATTCGGGATGCAAACCAAAATAGCCTCCAAGTTTGAGCGGGTTTTTAATCGCAAGCCTTGGTCTTCTATTCAGATAATCCTTGTCTGAATAAGGCACCAATGTGCTCAAGCCATCGAGGCCGCCCCTTAGAATTATCATGATAAAAATCTTATCCGTAGGGGCTTTGGCAAAGGCCAGGCCCGGTCCGAAAGCCGATGCCAGAACTCCGGCGCTACTACCTTGCAGGAATATGCGTCGATCCAACATCACTACCTCCTTTGAAACTCGGGGCTGGAGAGAATAAGCGCCAGGGCCGCGTCCGCAGACGGCGCTCTGGATACCCAGCTTCGCGTTTCATCGGTCGCAACGGGACCGATCACATCGTCGAGAAATTTTTGCGGATTCCAATTCGCTGGCAATGTTGCTGCGAATTGACGTAACCATTCCACGCGGCGCAAAAGGCTTTCAGGGGCGATCCAATCCGGGGCCATATCCGACCACCCTGCCGGAGACGGCGCTTGAAACGGTACGTGGGCAAAAGCCTGCAATGGGACACTAAAGTCCTTGAGCTTGAAGCCGGACCTGCCACTGGCTCGAAAGGCGGACACCATAAGTTCGTAGTGGGTTTTGATTTTCGGATGAGCCTGGGTCCAGACTTCGTCCAGTTCAATCAACGCCTTGGTGACATCGGCCAGATCACCATTTGTTTTGGTAAAGACCTCCGCCAAGCGCGTAACGGCCCGATCCGGTGGATCATCCGCAATAAAATGCCGCGCGAGCTTTGTTGCGATAAATCTGGCGGTTGAAGGATGACGTGCTAAGTCTTTTAGGACGGCCTCGCCTGTCTTCACGCCTTTTTCGCGATATTTCTTGCCGAGAATGTTTTTGCTGTCTGGCTCGTGAAAGTTCTTTTTAAATTCAAAACGTCCGTGCATGGGGCGGTAATCTCTATTTTGCCGGATCGCCCCATGGCTCCAGCCCGTAATGGACTTGGCAAATTCTATGACATCGGCCTGCGTATATCCGCCATTGACCCCCAATGTATGGAGTTCGAGAATTTCCCTGGCCAGATTTTCGTTTAAACCCGATTTCACACCGGTCTTGAAACTTCGATTTATCCCCATCCGCGAATGCGGGCCGATGGACTTGTGATTATCAAGATAAGTCAGCATGGCCGGATGCTGCACAACCGCAATGAGCAAGTCCTCGAATTTTCCAAAAATGTGAGGCCGGATAGCTTCGCGCTCATAGGCGGGCGCCACATAAAAAATATTACCTTTACCAGCGCCTGAAACTGTAAAGTGATTGGACCAGAACATCACCATCCGTTCGACAAATGGCGTATCCGTTGCGATCATATGCTCGGTCCGGGCGAATGTTTCCCGCACGGCATTTTCCCGCAACGAAGATTTGAGTTTGTCAATTTTTTGTCGGGATGACTTGTTTTGTTTCTTCTCGGCGCGGGCCGTGCCTGACAAGCGAACAATCTCTTCTGATGGCATAAATGCCTTGAGGCTGGTCGGCGTTTCCGGGCTTCGCTTGATTTGCGCCTTGATCCATTTCTTCGGGTCTTTTTCGACCGCGTCAGCCTCTTCAGGGCGCGGGCCAAGGCCAAAGCGATTAATGGCGATATAAGTTGCGAGCGTCTTCATGAGTTTATCTTTCTATGAAGACTAACGCATGAACAGAGACTTTCCGTCGAAAATTACATTAAATCATCGTCAGATAATTAGCTGCCCGAAATAGAAAAGCTGAAACAGGCATCGCCTGCCCGGTCAGAATTTCCATTGATATTATAGAAATCATAAACTTCCGCCACATAGGCACCAGTGGAAAGTTCGCCCGTATACTGTTCAGAGTTGATCCGTGACGATGCCAGTTTCTCTACAACTCGCCCATCTTTCCAAATGTTGAAATCTGGATCATGGCTACCCTCTCCTGAGGTCAATTCGACATTGATCTGAAACTGATCGGTCGCCGGAATTTCGAAGTAGACAAACTCACGATTCCCCAGCTTGTTGAACCGGCCGGCATCATCAACGGAACACACCGTCACCGGTTCACTATTTAGGGAAATGGTTTTGTAAACCGGAAGGCTGGACGCAATGGTCCCGCTATTTAGCTCACCCGCACCATGCGCATCACTCGAAGCGATTTTCTGACCTTCCAGCAAAAGACGGTAATCCGAAGCATTGACGCTGTTCTGAGCCAGCAAGGCATCGGAGAACGTGAAAATCGTCCCAAAGATTTCGGCGTCACGCATGCGGGCATCTGTCATGGCGTGATAAATCGGACCGAACCCAGCGCTCATACGGTCGGACCCGTCGGCATCTTGATCATATATATCATATAGAATAGCGGCGATGGACCCTTCGTTGAACCAACCGGCCCGGCTGGATGTCAGCGTCTCAAAGTCGATTTCGAATCCACTGCCCTGCCCGCGGCCTGAACTGTCCTTATAAACAGGATCCCCTGTGATTATGGAAGCCAGACCATTTCCGAAACCTTCGGAGAAGGCCAGACGGGGGTCGAGCTGCTCATGCAGGCTATGCAGTCCGCCCATGGAATCCATCCGGGCAAGATTGTGCTCGAAATAATGACCCCATTCATGGAGGATCACATGCGGATCATACTCATCCGTATCGCGGTTGGCATCGCCCAAGAGATAGACGGCATTGACGTCCTTGTGAAACCCAGACGTGCCGATCTGGCCCAGCTCCTTATTCCCCGCGATAGGCTTGTTGTCCGGGCTCCAGCGATATTCCATAGCCGGAAAATCCGCATTGGAATCCACATCAACCACCATTTGGATGGCATCATAAACAGGATCCAGAATCGCAAAAGGTGCGGAGACGCGGTTGGCGGTATAATCGGATCCCCCCCATCCTGATACCGCATGAAGATTACGCGTTTGATTGGCCTTTGTCCCAGACGAATTAAGCGATCCCTCCATGGCATATAACGCATTATCCAATGTGTTATCTGTAACTTTTACATCCCAGCGACCCGGTTGGTTCAACTGGGCCCGGGCCTGCACCTTAACGTCCCGTCCTGTATCCACCTGGAAACTATACTGGCCCGAAGCATCGGTGACGGTTTGCTCAAGCGTGCTATTGTTTTCATCCATCAACACCACAACAATTCCGCGTGCAGGCGCTTTGACGATGTTATTGTAATCCAGACCAAAGCCGGATGGTTTATGAGGAACTTGATCAAAGGTCACCAGGCCCGACAATGTTACTTTGGAAACCGTCTGTCCGGTCCCTGAACCGGACGTCGGAGCGCCTGTTGTTGAGGCGCCCTCACTGCCGCCCCCACACGCCATCAGGCTGGTGGCTATAAAAGCTGTTCCGATGATTTTTACCAAGTCCATGGCCGCGGCTCCGTCAATGACGAAAGCTCAGCAATTAAGGTGCCATTAACTATAGAAGTCCCAAAATTAGATTTGTCTTGCGCAGGCTTCATCCGCTAAAGGTCTTATATGTCCTTTTTGGAAACTACATGACCCCTGAAAACTTGGAACGATATGCCCGTCATCTGGTATTAAAAGAGATCGGCGGGCCCGGACAACAAGCCTTGTTGTCAGCAAAAGCTGTCATCATTGGAGCTGGCGGACTGGGCGGTCCTGCCGGACTGTACTTGGCGGCCGCGGGACTGGGGCACATTACCATCATTGATGATGATAAAGTCGACCTCTCCAACCTGCAGAGACAAATTCAGTTTACGGAAAACCAAGTCGAACGTCCCAAGGTGGACGCTATGGCGACCACACTTAAGGGCCTAAACCCCAACCTCGACATTCGGGTTCATCCGGAACGTTTGTCTCGAGATAATGCGAAACGTCTCTTAGCCGGGCATGATATTATTCTCGACGGAACTGATAGTTTTGAAACCCGTTTTATCATCAATGAAATATCGCGGCATCTCATGGTGCCATTGGTGTCCGGGGCCATTGGCCGGTTCGATGGACAGGTTTCGGTCTTCAACACCGCTGCACAGATGCCCTGCTATCAATGTCTAGTACCAAAGATTCCGCCGCAGGCAGAGACTTGTTCTGAGGTGGGTGTCGTGGGGGCTTTGGCAGGGATAGTCGGGAGTTTAATGGCGCTCGAAACCATTAAACACATCACAGGGGCCGGGCAATCTCTGGCCGGCCGCCTGTGGATTTACGATGGATTACAAGCCGAAAGCCGAACCGTGCGACTTGCAAAAGACCCAGCCTGTTCGATTTGTGCCTAGAATAGACCCGCGTTTTTAGAATACCACGCCGACACTGTCAGAGCGCCGCCATTTTACCTGGCAAGGAACGGTCACATTATCGTGCACAATATGCAGCTTGAAATCATCCGGCAGACGCTCGGTTAATCCAATTGTGAGCGTGGCCCCATATGCCGTCACATTTTTCAAGACCGCATCGTAAACCGACTTATTATCGTTAAATAGAATTTTGGCGTGTTTGAAGCTTTTATGCCGAGCTCTTGCCCGGCGCTCCACCAAGCCTGGTGATGTATGTTGCGCCAACATTTTTGTCTCCATTTGGTGCATTAACCTGTTACGGGAATGAAAGTTGCAAAATTCGCGCCAAAGGACGAGAATGGAAATTGTGCTGCGATTTTTATGAAAGTTAACGGAGCCTTAAACATGTTTTGGCGCTATACGGTCAATAACGTTCCAAAAAGGTACATCATGCGACGATTGATATGCTCAGTTCTGCTTGCCGGTTTTATCTGGCCCGTTTCGGCACAAGCAGATCCAACACTGCATGGCAGTTTTGGGGATTGGAGTGTCTATTCCCGCTACCAAGGCTCGGCCAAAACCTGTTTCATCTATAGCGAAGCCAAATCCAAGGCTCCGTCCAATGTGCGGCATGGTGATATTCATTTTCTCGTTGCCAGTTGGAAATCCGGTGAAGCATCTGAGCAGCCCAGTTTTATGGCTGATTTCACCTTGCGGAAGGAACGACCTCCAACCGTGACAATCGGAAATACGGATTTCGATATGTATGTCTCGCGCAATGAGGCCTTCATCGCCGACAATCTTGATGAACGCAATTTGCTTCAGAAGATGCGCGTCGGGAGTACAATGAAGGTCCAGGCTGTTTCGTCTCGGGGCACCAGCGTGAACTATACATTTTCCCTGCGCGGCATTTCAGCGGCCTTGGACAAGGCGGCCTCCGCCTGCCAGTAGGCGCGAATAAAGATTTATTTCCGCAAGTCTCCGTGATAAAGGCCGCGCCATGAGCGCGGTTCTATTAGATAACATACCCAAAAAAACCACAGACGGACGTGTCCGTCTGCCGGGTTTAACGCGCGCGCAAATTAAACAACATCTGGCAGATATCGGTGTGGAGCCAAAAAAGCTGAATATGCGCACCAGTCAGCTATTTCAGTGGATCTATAATTTCGGCGTCACGGACTTCAGTGAGATGACCAATGTGGCCAAGCCCATGAAGTCCAAATTGGCTGAACATTTCACATTGTCCCGCCCTGAGGTTGTTGAAAAACAAGTCAGCATTGACGGCACGCGAAAATATCTCACCCGCATGGCCCTTGGCATAGAGGTCGAGAGCGTGTTTATCCCGGATGTCTCGCGGACAGGGGCTCTGTGTGTGTCCTCGCAAGTGGGCTGCACGCTGACCTGTAAGTTCTGTCATACGGGAACACAAAAACTGGTCCGCAATTTGACAGCCCAGGAAATCGTTCTTCAGGTCATGATGGCCCGGGATGATCTGGGTGAATGGCCAACCACGCAGGAAAACCGCAAACTTTCCAATATCGTTTTTATGGGCATGGGTGAGCCGCTTTATAATACGGATAATGTGGCCGAAGCGATCGACACAATGGCCGACGATACGGGCATGGCGATCGGCCGCCGCCGTGTTACGGTTTCCACGTCCGGTGTGGTTCCGGAAATCGTCCCTTTGGGTGAGCGGACCAGTGCCATGTTGGCGATCTCGCTTCATGCGGCCAATGACGAACTGCGTGAGCAAATCATGCCCATCAACCGCAAATATCCCCTCAAGGATCTAATGGAGGCCTGCCGCAACTATCCCGGGCTCTCCAACGCCAAGCGGATTACCTTTGAATATGTCATGCTCAAGGGTGTGAATGACAGCCCTAAACACGCCATGGAACTTATTCGTTTGCTTGAGGGCATACCCGCCAAGGTGAATTTGATACCGTTTAACCCCTGGCCCGGCTCCAACTATGAATGTTCGGACTGGGAAACCATCGAAGCCTTCGGCGTTTTGATCAACAAAGCGGGCTATGCGGCCCCTATTCGAACCCCTCGGGGCCGGGATATTTTGGCCGCCTGCGGACAGCTCAAATCCGAAAGTGAAAAAATGCGGGCCTCAGATGTGCGAAAAAGAGAAAAAGGCCGCTTGGCCAAAGAGCAGAATTCTTTATAAGGGCTTCCGAGATAACGGAACGTTCAGGTAAGAGCTAAATGAACAATTACCTTCAGACATTAGCGCAAGGTTTTCCAGACTTGATTTTGCACCTTGGCGTGCTCACGTTCATCTATGTGTTGGGCATTGTGATTTATGTGAAACTCACCCCTCACAAAGAATTGGAACTGGTGCAAGAAGGCAATATGGCCGCCGCGATTACCTTTAGCGCGCTGGTGATTGGTCTCGTCTTGCCATTGGCGGCGGTATTGGTCGTCAATCTGGGCGTTTGGGATATTTTGATCTGGGGCATAGTCAGTTTATTTCTTCAGCTGTTTTTATTCCGCGTCACAGACTTTGTTTTCCGCGGCATGCCCGAGCGCATAGAAAACAATGAAGTCGCGCCGGCAATGGTTTTGGCGGCCTTCAAACTGGCCGGATCCATCGCCCTTGCCTCCTCCCTGATTGAACAGACGCCGTTTTAGCCATGAAATGGCAAATTCCGGATTGGTTCATCTACGCCGTTATTGTCGGCCTGATTTATATGAACGCCTTCCGGGCTTCTCAAAATGATATTCCCAGCCCGTCAGAGCCACCCGAGCTTGGCGAGCTTCTGCCAGGAGAAAGCCCTCGGGATCAATCCGTTTTAGTGGATCTACCCGCGCCAGAGTCTGGCGTCGGTACGGCCTTTGTCTTTGATGAGAACGGGAACTGGATGACCGCCCGTCACGTTGTCGACGGATGTGATAAAGTCGGCCTTAGGATTGGCGCCCGCAAAGGCTTGGTCATGGGCATTGACGTGTCGACCAGTAGTGACACGGCTATTTTGAAAGCGGACTGGAAACGCAAACCCCTGCCTGTCGATCTAGAGACGCAGAGACAATTGGGTGAATACGGATTTTTCTTTGGATTTCCGCAGGGCCGCCCCGGTGAGGCCGTCGGCGCGCTTTTGGGCCGGCATAAACTCATTGTCCGCGGCCGCTATCGGACAACAGAGCCTATTCTGGCGTGGTCCGAAGTCGGCCGCACGAAAAATTTGGTCGGGTCTCTAGGTGGTCTGTCCGGCGCTCCGGTTCTGGATCAGGACGGCGAAGTGATCGGCGTTGTCGCCGCGGAAAGCCCGCGGCGCGGACGAATCTATTCTGTCGCCCCGCGCACATTGCGAGACTTGATCTCTGGCACTGACCTGCCCGCCGAACCCATAACAACCGAAAGATTTGGTCAGCATGCGGATTCATACCGTCGCGAACGGCGTATTGCGCAGGTCATCTGCATTGTGAAATAAGGGCCCATGGCTCGGTCATTCAGACTTCCTCGATCTTTGCGGAATTTTCCCTATCGATGGGTTATGTTCGCCGTCTTTCTTGTGGCGGCCTTTTTGGTGTCTCATCGGTATGTGCCCCGTCAGCACCTACCCTGGAGATCACTGGATGTCACCGCGCCAACTGGATTTGCCACGGATATGCAGCTGTTTCGCTTGGCCCTCTCTCCGTCCGCCACCTGCACTCGAACCGTTGAAAGCGTATCCGATTATATGACCCGCGTCGCCGATCCTCACCGGCCATCTGGTCCTTGCGGATGGGACTTAGCCAGGGAAATCGATTACAGCGAAGCGGCGCGGCTCTCTCCTGTAGATGTGACCATGCAATGTCCCTTGGCCGTTGGCACTTATATTTGGCTGCGGGAAATCGACAAAGCCGCCGAAAAACATCTGGGCACCGGGGTTAAACGCAT
>CALDSY010000216.1 GCA_937924355.1 uncultured Caulobacterales bacterium | reverse complement strand
GTTGAGGCATTGGCGACTGAAACCCTGGGTATGGAAGTGATAAAGGTTGAGCGGGTCATAAGTCTGGACGAGCTTGATGTGAGCTTCCCTCGTAAAGATGAGGGGGGAACGCCGTGACGACCTCCCAAAACTATACTGATGCGGGGCCCATACGCCGACATAAGCATGTGGCGGACGACGAGTATAAGGCTGTGTCAGAGGGGAGAATCCGTATCCGGATTGGCGCTGTGATTTTCGCATTCACTTTGTTAGTGGCGATCATCCGTATGGCGGAGGTTTCTTTGTTTACAGCGCCCAAAGGAATGTATGCGTCGGGGCAGGGCGGCGCCATAAGTCGTGCAGATATCGTGGATCGTCACGGCGAGCTACTGGCGACGACCTTGGTCAATTATGATTTATACGCGCGCAAAAAATATATTTGGAATGTGGAAGAAACAGCTGATCGGCTAGCGGAGATTTTCCCTAATGTAGATGCTGTGGATTTTCATGCAAAGATGACTCGCAAGGGGGGTCAGGTTTTGCTTCAGCGCGGGCTAACGCCGACCCAGAAGCGCGATGTGTTTCAACTCGGATTGCCGGGGCTGGTTTTTGAACCTGCGCCGCGGCGGTTTTATCCGAACGGGCATCTCGCGTCGCATATTGTTGGATTTTCCGATGTGGATATGAAGGGGATTGCGGGCGCAGAAAAAGCGTTTGAAAACAATTTGATAGAGCCAAATGCTCCATCACTGGCCCTCTCGGTCGACCTCCGGGTTCAAAACGCGGTCATGACTGAGCTGCAAAAATCTATCGAGAGGTTCGAGGCGAATACCGGTGCAGCGATCGTTATGAATATCAAGACCGGTGAAGTGCTGGCCATGGCGTCCTTGCCGAATTTTGATCCGAATGCGCCGGACACAGCTTTGCCTCAAAATCTCTACAATCACGCCTCAATGTCCACCTATGAATTGGGCTCGGTTTTCAAACCGATTACCATGGCCATGGCATTGGAGGCAGGCGTGACAAACTTAGAAGAAAAATTCCCCGTACAAAAACCGCTCAAGGTTCGTGATAAATTTATTCGCGATGACCATCCCAGCAAGACCCCGATGGCTATGCCTGAAATTCTGGCTGAAAGTTCTAATCGCGGAACGGCCATGATGGCCATGCGGGTCGGCGGCGAAAAGCAGCAGACCTTCCTAAAAAAATTGGGATTGATGGATCGCGTGCCGATCGAGCTTAAGGAAAGCGCGGCGCCGCAAGTCCAGACGGAGTGGCAAGATATCACAACCGTCACCGTCTCTTATGGTCACGGTATTTCCGTCACGCCTTTAGCCCTAACGGCGGCGGTTTCCGCCCTGTTAAATGGCGGCGAATATGTTGCGCCGACATTGCGCAAACGCGATAGTGTCACCCAGTCTGAACGTCGCCGGGTCATATCGCCTGAGACGTCGCAAACCCTGCAGGATCTTATGCGTTACGTGGCGACAGACGGAACAGGCCGCAATGCAAGAGCCAAGGGTTTTGCGATTATGGGTAAAACAGGTACGGCGGATAAGCCCTCTGTGGATGGCTATGATGAGCGCCGCCTAGTTTCATCATTCATTGCGGCGTTTCCTTATGAAGATCCCAGCTATGCCGTATTCCTAACCTTGGATGAGCCCAAGGCAATTGAAGGTACTTATGGCTATGCCACCGCCGGTTGGAACGCCGCGCCCACGACGGGCAATATAATTGAACGCATAGGGCCTATGCTCGGAGTGAAGAGATATAAAGGCGAGACACCGCTCAGTCCCTTTTCGAAAAGGGAGGGCATAAGATGAAGTTTTCTCATCTCATATCGCCGCTTCCGTTCACAGGCCCGGATGTAGAGATCCGGTCGATCACCTGTGATAGCCGCCAGGTAACAGAGGGGGCTTTGTTTGCGGCCTTGCCGGGGACTGCCGCTGATGGCCGTGACTATATTGTCCAGGCCATCGAAAAAGGCGCAAGCGCGATTTTGTCCACGCCAGGACTGCCGCTGGATATGCCATATGTGGCGTCAGAGAGCCCGCGTTTGACCTATAGTCAGCTGGCCAGTCGCCTCTATGACGGGCAGCCCGAAACATTAGTAGCGATGACGGGTACAAATGGGAAAAGTTCAACGGTCGAGTTTTTGCGCCAAATCTGGAGTCATGCCGGTTTGAAGGCCGCCTGTTTTGGAACATTGGGCGTCCGATTTGACGGCGGATATTTGCCATTATCTCATACCACGCCTGATGCTGTTGTCTTGCATCAGACATTGGCCAAGCTAGCTGATATGGGCATAACCCATGTGGCGATGGAGGCTTCCAGCCACGGTCTCAAACAATACCGGTTGGATAGTGTCAATATTGCCGCCTCCGGGTTTTCCAATCTTACCCAGGACCATTTTGACTATCATCCAGACGTAGAGGATTACTATGCGGCCAAGGCGCGCCTATTCTCTATGCTGACCCCGGCAGATGCGCCGGTTGTGATTAATGTGAATGACGAATTTGGACAACGGCTTGCCAAAGATTGCGAAGCGCGCGGGCAGAAGGTTATTCGCGCAGGATGGGCCGGCGAGGATATTCGTATCGACGAAGTTATGCCCCGCTCGGCCAGTCAGCTTATTGATCTGATTGTCGATGGAAAGCGTCACAAAGTTGAGCTTCCGTTAGTCGGTGAATTTCAAGTCCTAAATGCGGTCGCGGCTTTAGGGCTGGCGCGAGAAACGGGCGTTGATACGGAAACGGCCATTGCGGCGCTCGGAAAACTCACAGGAGTAGCAGGCCGTCTTGAAATGGCCGGCCGAACCCAAGATGGCGCTCCGATCCTTGTTGACTTTGCCCATACAGAAGATGGTTTGGATAAGCTTCTTCGAAGTGTTCGTCCGCATACAATGGGGCAAATGATTGTGGTCTTTGGTTGCGGCGGCGATCGCGATCCGGTCAAGCGCCCTAAAATGGGCGCCATGGCGGCCAAGCTGGCCGATCATGTGATCGTGACCGATGATAACCCCAGAACAGAAAATGCGGCCGCTATCCGTACGGCTGTGTTAAAAGGCTGTCCGGATGCTGAAGAAATTGGCGATCGCGCTTCTGCCATTCGGCGAGGTATTTCGCTTTTAGGTCCCAAGGATTGTTTGATCATTGCCGGCAAAGGCCATGAACAGGGGCAGATCGTCGGCGATAAGGTCATTCCATTTTCAGATGTTGAGCAGGCGCAAATAGCATTAAGGGAGATGGCAGCTTGAGTACGGTTTTATGGACAGCCGAAGACGCCGCCAAAGCGACAGGCGGCGAAGCCAAGGGAAGTTGGAACGCCACCGGGCTTTCCATTGATACCCGTTCGCTGCAATGGGGCGAGTTGTTTGTCCCGTTAAAAGATATCCGTGACGGTCACGATTTCATCCCAAATGCGCGCGCCGCAGGCGCAAGCGCTGTGATCTCAGAAAATCCTAATGAACAGGCCCCGGCTTTGATTGTCAAAGATAGCCTTCAGGCCATGCGCGATCTGGCCATTGCCGCGCGCAAGCGCTCGGATGCGAAACGCATCGCCGTAACCGGGAGTGTGGGCAAGACCAGTTTGAAAGAGGCCATCTCAGCCATTTGTCAAACAGCAGGCCGAACCCATAAATCGATGAAGTCCTTTAACAATCACTGGGGCGTGCCGCTAACTTTAGCAGGGATGCCGCGTGATACGGAATATGGCGTTTTTGAAGTCGGCATGAATCATGCCGGTGAGCTAGCGGATTTGTCACCTCTCATCGCGCCGGACGTCGCCGTCATTACAAAAATCGCGCCCGCTCATTTGGCCCACTTCAAAGATGTATCGGCTATTGCAGCGGCCAAGGCCGAGATATTCGAAGGTCTCGGCAAGGGCGGAATGGCTGTCCTAAACCGGGATGATGATTATTTTGACTATCTCCAAGATAAGGCGGCCAAAAGGGAGGCCACGATTATCACTTTTGGCGAGCATGAAGACAGCGATGTTCAGATATCAAATATCGAGTCTTCGGCTGGGGAGCAAAAGGCCAATCTAACGATCAATGGTAAAGCATATATGCTGGTCCTGCCTTTGGATGGGGCCCACTGGATTCAAAACGCAGCTTGCGCAATCGCGGCAACGACATCGGTCGGTATCAAAATTGAAACGGCTTTGACCGCCTTATCGGGTTTCCGGGCTTTGCCAGGACGTGGTGAGGCTCTGGATGTCAAGCTGGACGGAAAGCTCTTCACCTTGATTGACGATAGTTACAACGCCAATCCAGAATCCATGAGGGCCGCGATTAGCACGCTTGGTACACGGGCGCGCGGCCGAAAGCTCGCCGTATTAGGGGATATGTTTGAACTGGGCAAAGACGAGCTCGCGCTACATGCAGCATTGTCGGAGCCACTAGAGTCGGCCGATGTCTCTCGGGTCATTTTTCTTGGTGAGTGTATGCGCGCCTTAAAGGGCGCTTTACCTCGTGAAATGCGCGGGCTCTGGGCCCGGGATTGGGAGGCGGCTTTGGCCGCGCTCAGGCAGGAATTAAAAGACGGGGACACAGTCCTGGTCAAAGGATCAAATGCGACGGGCTTGGGGCGTCTGGTTGCCGCTATTAGAAAAGAACAAAAAGGAGTGGCCGATGTTTTATGAGTGGCTTGCGCCCCTGTCTGA
>CALDSY010000215.1 GCA_937924355.1 uncultured Caulobacterales bacterium | reverse complement strand
GGCGAAATGAACCCGGATCAGCTCTGGGAAACCACGCTCGATGCCAATGCGCGCTCTCTGCTCAAGGTTCGCGTGGACGCTGCCGACGCCTCCGACGAGCTCTTCACCAAGCTCATGGGCGACGTGGTCGAACCGCGCCGCGAGTTCATCATCGCCAACGCGCTCGACGCGGATGTTGATAGTTAAAAAGACACTCATATGACATTTGCATGACCATTGCCCGCATTCGATGCGCTGAACTATGGTATCACGTTTACGGTCAATCCGGGCCTTGGGTCGCCGTTATTCAAGGGGGGCGTCATATGGCCTCCGACTTGGAAGAGACGGCAAAACGAATATCAAAAAGCGGTTACCGCGTCCTTGTTTTCGACCGATTAAACTCGGGTCGGTCTTCAATTGATTTTAATAAAAGCGAACCCGAAGAAGACGGTCACATCAAAGACCTCGCGGCTCTACTGAAACATGTGGGCGCAAAGCGCGCATTTCTATTGGGCCGTTCTGGGGGAGCTCGCATTGCGTTAAAGTTCACTTTGTCTTACCCGGAAACCGTTCGCGGGTTGTTTCTTTGGGGGATAAGCGCCGGAGAAACCGCTTATCGATTCCTGGACAATTACTATTTTGGTAAAAACCTGCGAGCCTGCCAAAATGGCGGGATGGCCGAAGTTTGTGAACTCGAACACTTTGCCTTGATGATTAAAGCCCGGCCAAAAAATCAGAGGATACTTATGGCCATCGACCCTGCGCAATTTATAACAGTAATGAAAAATTGGAGGGCCGTTTTTGCCATAGGGGCTCAGTATCGCATTATGGGCGTTTCCAATAAACAATTAGTCTCCATTAAAACGCCCACAAAAATCATGCCCTACATTGATCCCCTGCACCCCATGCAAGCCACCAGGTTTGCTCACAAGAAAATTTCAACCAGCGACTTGCACGCGTTTTCAACAACCGACCAAGACGCATCATTATTAGAGGCCACTGCAGCCGAGAGTTTTTGTGAATTTGCCAATAAACGCCGCAAGACAATGTCGGGCCATTTTCCATCGCTATGAACCGCGCCTAAATCTGACATTCTGGCTTCGTTCACCCGTCTCATGATGTTATACTCATCGAAGCAGGAGTGAGTAATGCGCTTATTTTATATTGTGATATCGGTGGTTTTACTGAGTTTCGCCTGGATCAGTTCGGCCGAAGCCACAAAGCAGACGCCGCCTTGGGTGTCACAATACACCACGTCCTGCGCCAATGTGCGCTGCGGTTATGGCATGAGCTGTGTCGAGACGCCCGGCGGCCCCGCCTGCCAACAACAAACGGTGAGCTGTGCCAATGTACTCTGCGCTCAGGGCAATCAATGTGTAGAGACATCAAGCGGTCCGCAATGTGTTCCGGCGCAGCCGAGCTATCCGTCCTATCCAAGTTACCCCAATCAACCAAGCTATCCGAGTCAGCCGACTTATCCGACCTACCCGCAACAAAGCTGCGCCTATGGCGGGTTTTATCAATATGGGCAGCTTGTTTGCTACCCGCCTCCCGCCTGGCGGAGCCCCTATCAATATGGTTGGGGCCACTATTATAACCCGCAACCCGCGCCCGTGCCGCAACCTGTTCCGGTGCCAAAGCCTGCACCTGCGCCGAACCGTCCGAACTGGCACCACTGGGGTCGGGACCATGTAAAGCCAGCGCCAGACCCAGGATATTGCACTATGGAATATGATCCGGTCTGCGCCGAAAAACCCGTTGTCTGTGTTCGGGCCCCTTGCCTGCCACAGCGGCGCACCTTTTCAAACAGCTGCCGGGCCAAGCTAGAAGAGTATACCGTCCTTTATAAAGGCGAATGCCAATAGACAGCTGATACTTCACAAGTGACATAAATCTGCTAGGACTCCCGAAAGGGAGTTCTTTTTATGGCCATAGCGCGCCCCGTAGATCGCCGATTATTTTTCTGGTTCGACCGCGCCCATACTATTTTGGCCAAAGAGGCGGATAAATTTCTGTCCGAGAATTCGGGCCTGGGCACATCCCAGGCATCCGTCCTCATTTACCTTGGCTTTCATGACAAATGTTTTCTCTCTGAACTGGCCGAAGGTATCGGCAGAAATAACCCGGCCGTGACCGGCCTTGTCGACCGCATGGAAAAGGCAGGCCTAGTGGCCCGCATTCATGGCGGCATGGATGGTAGACGCAAACGCGTGAAGCTCACCGATTTAGGATGGTCTAAGAGAGAAAAGGTCCAGGAAGACTTCCGCGTCTTTAACGAGCGCCTGACCAAGGGGCTCACCCAATCGGAAGCCGATGCCGTCCTGAAGTTTTTAACACTTGCGCCAGAAAATTTGAAAAGTGATTTTGACAGGTAAACATGGCTAAAAAGAAGAAAAAATCCAAACCTCTCATACAGGTCGACATTGTGTCGGACATTGTTTGTCCGTGGTGTTGGCTTGGCTCGCGCTATTTCTTTCAGGCGGCCAAACAATCAAAGCACCAAATAAATGTTACGTGGCGACCTTATATGCTCGACCCGGCCGTGCCCGAAGGCGGCATACCTTACCAGGATTATATGAAAAGCAAATTTGGCGACGGGCCGTCAAATAAGTTCAAAGCCATGCGCGAACATCTTGAAGCTGCCGCGCCGGATGCCGGTATCACGTTTCGGTTTGGCGAGATTCCTATGCGCCCCAATACGCTAAACGCGCACCGATTGATGCGTTGGGCCACCGGGCAAGGCCTGGGCAATCAAGCCGCAGAAGCCCTGTTTAAATCCTTTTTTGACGATCTCGAAGATGTGGGTAATTTTGATATTCTATCCCGCATTGCCGGTGACGTCGGCTTGGATCCAGAACTTGTCAGTGAGCTTCTGCCCAAAGACGATGACAAAAACACGGTGCGCGAAGAGATTTTATTTTTCCGAAATCTCGGCGTCTCCGGCGTGCCCTGCTTTATTTATCAAGGGCAATTCGCTGTCCAGGGCGCGCAGGAGCCAGCTGCCCATATTAAGGCCATCGAAGAAGCGGCTAAAATTCAACCTGAAACACAACAAACTTGAGAAACAAATACTGGAGAGACCTATGACCCCTTTACAAATCGTCGCCCTTTATGCCGGGATCAATCTGATTTTAAAACCTATCCTCATGTACAGAGTTGGACAGGTCCGCATTTCGAGCAAAACATCGCTGGGCAATGGGGAAGACTTTAGTCTTCTCGCCCGCGTCCGGGCCCATGGTAATTTCGCGGAAACGACTCCGTTTGCGCTGATCGGTTTACTTTTGATGGCCGTTATGGGCGGCACACCGGCCTGGCTTTTACATGCCCTTGGCGGCGGCTTTACCTTTGGTCGTTTGGCCCACGCCCACGGCATGTCACAAGATAAAGCCCTCGGGAAAGGCCGAACCCTAGGTGCTGTCTTGTCACTGCTGACATTCCTCGTTATGGGCGGTTATCTTCTTTACCGCGCCTTTACTGGATAAACATGCCCACAACCACATCTGACCCCCTATCGCCGGAAGCCCTACGTCCGGCGCTTAAAACCCTTCTATTCAAAGCCAAAGCCTTTGGCGCCGAGCAGGCCGATGCATTAGCCACCCATGGGCGTTCGCTGCATGTGACGGTGCGCGGCGGCGAGATGGAAGAAGTGGACAATAGCGAAGGCCGGGATATCGGCCTGCGGGTTCTCATCGGCAAACGTCAGGCCTGTGTGTCGAGCTCTGACCTCTCAGCGCTTTCCCTAGAAAAACTAGCCGAGCGCGCCGTGGCTATGGCCAAATTGGCACCGGAAGATCCATATTGCGGATTGGCAGATCCTGATCAGCTCGCCCAAGGTGACCACAAACTGGAGCTTTTCGACGATGCCGCATTGAGCCCGCAAGCCTTACTGGAACGGGCCCTGCGTATTGAAGCCGCCGCCCTGGGGGTCAAAGGCGTCAGTCAGGCAGAGGGCATGACGGCTGACGTCTCCAGCTCGGCTGTGCAATTCATGGCGACCAACGGATTTGATGGCGGCTGGCGGTCCTCGCATCACGGCCTGTCCGGCATGGCCATGGCCGTGCACGATCAGGATATGGAACGCGACTATGATTATCATGGAACCCGCTGGCTGAATGACTTGAAGACCCCTGAGGCCGTGGGCCAAAAAGCGGGTGAACGGGCCATCGCCCGGTTAGGGGCCCGCCAGATCAATTCGGGCAATATGCCGGTGATCTTTGACCGCCGAGTGGCCGCGTCTTTATTGTCGGCGCTGATCGGCGCTATATCTGGCACCAGCATTGCGCGGGGGACGTCCTTCCTAAAAGAAAAAATGGGCGAACAGATTTTCGCCGACCACATCAATATTATCGATGACCCGCTTATTGTCCGTGGCCATGGCTCTCGACCCTGGGACGGCGAAGGCGTCGCGGTTGAGAAGCGCCTCTTGATTGAAAACGGCGAGCTCAAGACCTGGCTGCTCAACACATCTGCGGCCCGTCAATTGGGGCTCAGTTCCACAGGCCATGGGGCGCGCGGCATCAGCTCCCCGCCCGGCATCGCTGCCTCAAATACCTATATCGAGGCGGGCCATAAATCACCAGAAGATCTGATGCGTGATATCGGGTCCGGTCTTTTGGTGGCCGAAATGTTCGGCCCGTCGCTCAATCCGAATACAGGCGATTACAGTGTCGGCGTCGCCGGGTTTGCAATTGAAAACGGTGAAAAAACCCATCCTGTATCAGAGATCACCATCGCCGGAAATATTCTGAATATGTACAAAACCCTTGTCCCGGCTAATGATCTCGTCTTTGAAGGGGCAACCATATCGCCCAGTCTTTTAATTGAAAGCATGACCATTGCCGGACAATAGCCACATCTGCGTCTCTTTCGAAGAGGATCTAAAACTCATCAGCGAAGCCGTTATCGGCGCCGGGAAGATCGCCCGCAGCGCTTTTAACGAACAAGGGGACGAGGTCTGGGATAAAGGCAAAGGTCATCTGGTCACGGAAACAGATATCGCCGTCAATGATTACCTCTCGGACGTCCTGACCAAAGCCCGCCCGGACTATGGCTGGCTATCTGAAGAAACCAAGGATGATCATTCCCGTCACGCCTGCCCGCGAACATTCGTTGTCGATCCGATTGATGGGACGCGCGCTTTTATTGATCGCTCACCCAATTTTGCCGTGTCCGTGGCGGTCATTGAAAACGGCACCCCGGTTGCGGGGGCGCTTTACAACCCGCTACTCGATGAATTGTTCGAAGCCTCCCTCGGGGGCGGCGCTTTGTTGAACAAAAAGCCTATACAGGTCTCCGGGCGAAAAGAGCTCGAAGGCGCACGAATGGTCGGCTATCCTCGCAAATTTCGCAAATTAGGCTGGCCGAAAATGGATGTGAAAGTCGCCAATTCCATGGCTTACCGCATCGCCCTCGTGGCTTGTAACCAAGCGGACGCCACCGTATCATTCACACCCAAATCCGATTGGGATCTCGCGGCCGCGGAACTCATAGCCCGCGAAGCCGGCGCAAAAATCTGCAATCTACGGGGCGAAGGGTTTCGGTATGATCAAAAATCCACATCGGAGTTTGGCGTTATTTGTGCTGGCCCGGACCTGCATGCTTTGTTATTAGAGCGAGTGAGTCTGGTCGTGGAGCAATTCGAGAACAGCTCAGACCGGAAAAAAGATTTTGGATTTATGGGGACCCGTATGACGGACAGAAAAGAAACAGATATGCAACTCCTACACTTGGTCATTGGCGGCGAATTAGTCGATCCCAACAAGACTGAGTTTATTGATCTAGAAAAGGTCGACTTTATCGGAGCATATGGCAGCTATGCCGACGCAAGAGCCGCGTGGCTCGGTGCCGCGCAGCGTACCGTAGATAATGCCCATATGCGCTATTTTGTTTTGCACGCCCACGAGCTGATTGATCCCGATAAAGACGGATACATTGGCTAACAACCAATCAAATATTTCGAGCACAGACCGCCAGAGGATTAAGCGCCTCTGGCGCGACTATATCTGGCCCCAAAAAGGTCGGCTCTTCGCGGCCATTTTTTTTATGGTCGTTTTGGCCCTGGCCACAGCCGCCTATACCTGGGTCGTCAGAATAGTCGTTGATAAAGCCCAAAACATCGGTGGTGGCGATGCCATGTCCAGCGCCAAAACCTATGCCTTTGCCATTCTGCCGATCTTGATCGGTATCCCGGCTATTTCCGGCATTAGCAATTATTTCCAGCGCATTCTCGCCAATAAAATTGCCTTGAATTCGGTCGCAAAAATGCAGAAGCAGATGTTTGCCGCGTCCCACGCCGCGGACTATGCTAGCTTTAGCCGGGAGCCGACCGGCAACCGTATTTCCAAATTCGTCTCGGATGTGAGCGTGATTTCGGCCGCTCTCATTCGGGTTTTGTCCAATCTTATCCGGGATTTGTTGACGGTGGTTTTTACCATCGCCGCCATGCTTTGGCAGAACTGGATGCTTAGCCTGGCCATGGTGATTTTCGCCCTCGCGATTTGGCCCATCATTGCCATTTCGCAAAAAATGCGGGGCTCAGCCAAAGACGTTCAGGAGCATGTGGGGACAATCACCTCGGAACTTAAAGAAAGTTTTGGCGGCGCGCGTATGATCAAAACATATGGCCTGGAAAAGCACGAAGAGACCCGCCTCGGTAAGAGCTTTGACGAGCGCATTCGGCGGTTTTTGAAACTAGTCAGCGAGCAAGCCCGGGTCGATCCGATCCTGGAGGTCCTCGGGGGGCTTGTCATTGCGGCTATTGTTATTTTCGGTGTCTATCAAGTAAGCGCTGATTTGGCGACGCCAGGCTCTATTGCTGCCGTATTGACCGGCATCATGATTTTAAGTCCGAAACTGCGCGCGCTCGGAACCCTTAATAATGTCATTCAGGAGGGCCTATCGAGCCTCACCCGTATTTTTGATGTGATCGATGAGACGCCGCAGGTAACGGAGCGCACTGATGCGGTCACTTTGGAAAACCCGCGAGGTCATGTGGTTCTAGAGGATGTCAGTTTTACTTATGCGGACGGAACTCAGGCTCTGAACGGCGTGACCATAGAAGCCAAGCCCGGTGAAATGATTGCTCTGATCGGGGAGAGCGGCGGCGGCAAGTCAACGGTCATCAATCTCATCCCTCGGCTCTATGATGTGACCCAAGGCAAGATCTCCATTGACGGGCACGACATTCGCGATTTGACCTTTGACAGCCTGCGCAGACGTCTGGCGCTGGTCTCTCAGGACGTGACCTTGTTCAACGATACGGTCGCGGCCAATATCGGTCTCGGCAACCTATCCGCAACACACGGCGCTATTGAACAGGCCGCCAAAGCTGCGGATGCTTATGATTTCATCATGGCTCTGCCCGGCGGATTTGATACGGTGATTGGCGAGGACGGCGACACGCTGTCCGGTGGTCAAAAACAGCGCCTGGCCATTGCGCGCGCTATCTTGCGCGACGCCCCTATTCTTTTGCTGGACGAAGCTACTTCTGCCCTCGACGCAGATTCAGAGGCCAAGGTACAAGGGGCGCTCGAAACCCTGGGCAAAGGAAGAACCCAAATCGTCATCGCCCACCGCCTGTCCACTATCAAACGCGCCGACCGGATTTATGTACTGGAAAAGGGCCGCGTCGTTGAGACCGGTACTCATGCCTCATTGTCTAAGAAGGAAAACGGTGTCTATGCGCGCCTTAAGTCTCTTCAAATGGAGGGATGATTTGATCACCCGATCTACCGATAACTCTTAACGGACTATAATCGGACAATTAGGAAAAAATTGAGGCTTCTTGTTTATTTATTAGGGTAAATAAACGAGAAAAATTGTGAATTCAGGTGGCAAATATTCCCCCTCCATTTCGGAGATCCGGTGCGATCAGCATATAAGAAAAACGGGTTTGGACCGGCTAAGAAGTCGGTTTGCGCGGGATTTGCATTTCCCTGAAAAGCCACAACCCGATCAAATTCATCACAATGAACTTGATCATATAGAGACGGCGCTCCGCTCATTTGTTTCCGGCGATACTGTCGAAGACTTGGGTGAGCAGCTTGAAGGTCAGCGAACTCTTGTCAAAAAACTTACAAGTAATCTGAAAGATAACAGGTCCAAACTTCGATCCGTCCTCGCCGACCTCAAAGCCTCACGCAAACGGCTAAGTATGCTCGAAGGACAAATGAACGGGCAGAAAAAAGACTTATTCGAAAAATCCATGACCATCGACTCACAACGGGTTGAGATAAACATCTTGCGCAATGAAATTGGCGCGGTGCTCGAACTCAAGCAACAATTTTCGGACGCTCAATCGCGCCTGTCGCAAATGCAAATCGAAAACCAAAACCTTCGCGATGAAATCTCTAATTTACGACAACTCAAAATCGACCAAAAAATTGGTCAAGCACGGGAAGAAACATTACGGGCGCTCAATCAAGAGATCGAACAATTGAAACGATCACAGGCCGATCGTCAAGCGGAAATCGGCGTCATAAAATCTGAAAACGAAGCTCTGAAAACAAAGCAAACCGCCCTGGAAAAAGAGAACGAAGGCTTACGCCGGACAGAATCAAACGTGGTTAGCCTGGAGCGCTCACCCAATGATCTTGCGAAAATAGATACCATGAGCAGCCAATTACATCAGGCAGAAGCCCGAGAAGAAATTATGAACAAACGGCTCGATATCCTCCGCCGTGATCTGGACATCATCAATCAAACCAATGAAATGTTGCGGGGTCGCCTCGCCGAATTGGAAAATGCCGATACCCGCACAACCATTCCCAAACAGGTCGTCGGATTTTAATCGGCCTTAAACGGCCGCACCCCAATAATTATAACCCAGCGTTTTCGGACCAGGCACATACATCTCGTCGAGTGACGTCAGTTTTAGACCAGCCTGTCGGAACAGATCCGGGATATCCCGGCTGGTATGACATCCGCCGGATATCTTGCCCCACCAGCCGTCCATTTTGACTTGCTTCTGATAAATCTCATCATCGGGCGCTTTGCCGTGTTCCGTAAACAGAATTTCCCCGCCCGGCTTAAGGATACGCCTCATTTCATGAAGGGCTTTTACAGGATCCGGTATGGTGCACAGCGTGTAGGTGCAAACCACACAATCGGCCAGATCACTCTGAAGGGGAATATCCTCCCCCGATAAGCCAATGCGTTCAATCTCAATCGGGCATTCGGCGCGGCGTTTTTTACCTCGTTTCCAGATATGATCATCCGGATCCACGCCGATAATCTTGCTGACTTTCTCCGCATTGTAATAAGGGAGGTTGAGGCCAGACCCGATCCCGATTTCCAGAACAACCCCTTCAGCCCTAGGCACGACTTTTTCCCGCTGCTTACGGATAGGTTTCATGCCGCAAGCGCAATTGATCATTCGCGGCATGATAAATCTGTTGTAAAATCCCATTATTGAAATACCCTGTTCTGGTCCTGACGGCTTAAGATACGAACTATGTAGACATCATCATTGTCCAAAATACGATAGTAAATGGAATAGGGTCCAAAAACAGATTTTCGAAATCCAGTTACTTCGGAAATTGGATAAAGATCGGGATGTTCAGAAATAAATTCAAACTGTCCATAAATTTCCATATGATGCTTATCGGCCCGAGCCTCGCCAAATTGATCTAAACCATACTCATAAATTTGATCTATATCGAACTCGGCCTGAATAGAGATCTTATAGTCGGCCATTTTTTTTCAACCGGTCTTTAATTCTCTTCAAATGGCCATCCTTATCGGCCTCTACAAACCCACTATCTTCACCATCCTTGAGCGCCTGTCGAACAAAATCGACTTGCGCCTCTTCCACTTGAACCTTGCGTAAGGCTTCTCGGATGACCTCACTGTCCGAGGCGTAATTGCCGGTCTTCATCCGGGCCTGAATCCATTTTTCTTGTTCATCCGTGACGGTGATGCTTTTCTTGACCATGGGCATAGGTTGCTCCGTAAAAGTAGGAATTTATCCTACCATAGCATACCCGCCGCCAAAAATCTATTCCCGTTTCAAAAGATCCTCGGTGATCAGACTGCCCACTTTTCCCGCCTTGAAACGGGCTTTGACATCCACCGGGTCATAGATATTTTCGGCCCAATCCATAAACGCTGTCGGTTTTTGCGCATTATAAGCCAGATAGTCGGCGAAGAAAAAATCCAGCATGCCGGTCTTACCGCTTTTGACGTGACCATATTTCAACGAGAGCTGTTCGGCGGCTATCTCAATAGGCTCACCCATTTTGAAATGCCGGTATAGCACGCCCATGATCCCGGTTCGGTCCGCACCGGATTTACAATGCATCACCGCCGGATATTCGATTTTGTCAAAAAGCTCTTTGGCGGCGCGGATTTTATAGGGCGTATGAACATCCCGGCTGAACATGCGAAAATTGTAAAGCGTCAAACCATGAGCCTCGCAGGCCTCTCGCTCAAGCAGGTAAAATCCTTTGGGGCTTTGACCGCGTAGATTGATAACGGTTTTGATGCCTTCCCGGGCCCAGACGGCCACGCGGTTCGGATTGGGTTGGTTCTCCCGGTACATACCCGCGCCCAAATGGTGCTTGTTTCGGAAATGAGTACGCAGAAATCCGTGATCACCCCAATACACATCGCGAAAAGCGCGCTTTCGGTCAGCCGGGTCATTGAGGTTCAGAGGCATAGGCTATAAAGGTTCCTTACGCGGCAGATCATTATCAGGGAGGAGCAGCGTGTTCAAACGTTTCATGCGCTCCAAAGCGGTTCAATCCCTGCTCGGGTTTTTACTGGCTGCTTATATGGTTCTGGTTAAATATTCCACGCGCTGGACCATAGAGCGCGCCGATGTGGCTGCCCCTGTCATCGAAAGTGGAAAAGGACTGATCGCCCTAACCTGGCATTCGCGCTTTCTTATGCTCAATGCCGCGTGGAAGAAAAGCTGGCAGAAACCCCATGTCCTGATTTCATTATCGAGAGACGGCGCGCTTGTGGCTTACACAACGCGGTTTTTAGGATTAAAAACGGTCAGAGGGTCAACACGCAAAGCCGGCAGCCACAAAGCCAAAGGCGGCTCGTCTGCCCTTCGCGAAATGATAGCTGCGTTAGACGCCAATGCCTGTATCGTGATTACCCCGGACGGACCCCGCGGCCCAAGACAAAGATTAGGCGACGGCCCCCTTGGATTGTCCCGGCTGACCGGAGTCCCTATCCTGCCTTGTACTTTTGCCGTGCGTAACCGCATTCAATTTAAATCCTGGGACCGCTTTGTCCTGCCCTTGCCCTTTGGCCGGGGCATGATCATATGGGGTACACCCTTGACCGTACCCGCGGATGCAAGCGATGAAGAGCTACAGAATTACAAAAAAACAATCGAAGACGAAATGAACGCATTTCTCAAAGACGCAGACATGAGATTAGGCCGCGATCCCGTAGAGCCCGCAGAGGTGAAGGCGTGACCGACACACCTCTGATTAAAGGCTATGATGTCGCCACGCGCGCTCTTGGGCCCCTAACCCCTTTGCTTTTAAAACGCCGAGAAAAACAAGGCAAAGAAGACCCGATTCGCAAACATGAGCGCCACGGGAAAACAGCGGTTGCGCGGCCCGCCGGACAATTATTCTGGCTCCACGGAGCCAGTGTGGGCGAGTGTCTTATGTTGCAGCCGGTGATTTCGCGACTTTTAGAGCATCGACCCAATGCCCATATTCTGGTTACCAGCGGGACACTGACATCGGCGGAAATACTGGCCAAACATTTACCCCATCGGGCCTTTCACCAATTTGCGCCGCTGGATTACCCCAAAGCCATCGAACGTTTTCTCGATCACTGGCAACCGGATCTGGCCATCTGGGCGGAGAGCGAAATCTGGCCTAATATGATCCGAAAAACCAAAGCCCGGAAAATCCCCATGGCCTTACTCAATGCGCGGTTTTCGGAAAAATCTCTGGAAAGCTGGAACAAACGTAAGAAAAGCGCGCAATCTCTCATCGGGGCTTTCGATTTGGTCCTGGCCGCTGATACACCCACGGCCGACGGCCTGACCTGGCTTTTGGATCGGCCTGTCGAGTCGGCTGGCAATCTCAAAGATGCCGCCGCCCCGCTGCCCGTGGATGAGGCCGAGCTCAAGCGGCTAAAATCCCAAACCAGTCGCCGGACGATCTGGTGCGCGGCCAGCACACATAAGGGGGAGGATTCCCTTATTCTAAAAGCCCATGCCGATGTCCTTGAGCGGTTCAAATCTGGCGTGTTGATCCTGGCGCCTCGTCATCCAGAGCGTCGGGACGACATCGCCAGGCTTTTGCAGGAACATGGTATGAGCTTTGTCACCCGGTCCTCGGGCGAAAAAATCACCCGCGAGACGCAGGTTTATCTTTTTGACACCATTGGAGAAATGGGTCTGGCCTATCGTCTTTCGCATCTGACATTTGTATGCGGCTCTTTGATAGACGGACTGTCCGGGCATAATCCACTGGAACCAGCCCGGCTCGATAATGCCGTGTTGACCGGCCCGCACATAGCGAGCTTTGCCGACAGTTATATGAGCATGATTGCCTTTGACGCGGCTCAGCGTATTCTTGAGCCTCATACCATTGGCCCCATTGTGACGGATATGCTCGCCGATAAAACCCGATTAAAAGACCTCCAAGCGACCGCAAAAACCTACGCCACAGGGCGGGACGCTGTTTTGGATTATATCTGGGACCGGCTGACGCCGCTTCTATCACAAGAGGCCACGTCATGAGACCGCCTGAATTTTGGCATCACAAAGACGGTCGCGACTCAGCCCCCATGATCCGGCTGCTGCTCTCGCCCATTGCCTGGATTTATGGCTGGGCGGCGGCGCGCCGCATTCGCAAGACCGATAGCTATGACGCGGGCGTTCCCGTTATTTGTGTCGGCAATGCCACAATGGGCGGCACGGGCAAGACGCCTGTCTCTATTTACCTGCTGACCAGCTTGCGGCGTATGGGCGTGAATGTTGTTGGTCTGACCCGGGGCTATGGGGGCCGCGAGAAAGGCCCCATCCCGGTTCAAAAACATCATACCGCCGAAGACGTGGGCGACGAGCCGTTACTATTGGCCCGCAATGCGCCCGTCTGGGTATCGGCCGGTCGCGATGAAGGGGCCAAGGCCGCCGTGTCTTACGGGGCTACAGCCATCGTCATGGATGATGGCCACCAAAACCCATTGCTGGAGAAGACATTATCTTTGCTGGTCGTGGACGCCGAGACCGGTTTCGGAAATGGGTGTGTCTTTCCAGCCGGACCTCTCAGAGAGAAACTATCAGAGTCTTTGGCCCGGGCCGATGCTATTATCCTCATGAAGCCGAGCCCGGATTTCGATATCGATGACGATCTGGCGAAACAGCTTAAAGGTAAAACCGTCATTCCGGCCTATCTGGCCCCAACAGGAGCTGCGCCCAAAGGCAAGCTTTACGCCTTTGCCGGGATCGGGCGGCCCAATAAATTCTTTGACAGTCTCAAGCGCCATGGCGGTGATGTGGTCGGGGAAATACCCTATAAGGATCACTACAAATATAAGGACGGTGACATCGAGGAACTCTTCATGCTGGCCAGCGAAATGGAAGCGGGTCTGATCACGACAGAAAAGGACTATGTTCGCCTGCCGCGCGGCTACCGCAAGGGCGTTCAGGTTTGGCCGGTCAAGGTGCAGTTTGAGGACGAGCTCACGCTGCGCGGGCTTTTGCACCCGGTTATTGAGCAAACCAAAAAGGTACAGGATAAAATCCTCAACACCGGTAAAAATGGCTAAACCACCGCTCGGCAAACGGATCAGCTGGCGGCTAGAGGTTCTGGCATTTGATTTTCTGCGTCTGATTTTATCGCCCTTTTCCTTTGATCAAATTTCCGCCATGGGCGGCAAGCTCGTGGAGTGGATCGGACCGCTTACAAGCAAAAACCATATCGCCCGCAAGGGGCTGGAAACGGCTTTCCCGGACAAATCCAAGTTGGAAATCGACGCCCTGATGAAAGCTCAGTGGAATAATGTTGGACGAACCTTTGCCGAGTTTCCGTTTTTGCACAAACTGGACGCCACGGGCGATAGCGCGCGCATCAAAGTCATCGGCAAGGAAAAGCTGCTGGCCCTCAGAGAGAGCGATACGCCCGCCGTGCTTATCTCTGGCCACTTCGCCAATTGGGAAGTCATGGCCATGGTGTTCTCGCAGCTTGGGGTCAATGTGCAGGTCACTTACCGCCAGATCAACAACCCGCATATAGATAAGCGCGTGCGCCAAGAGCGCGAAGCCTACGGTATACAGCTCATGGTACCCAAATCAGGACCCAAGGGCGCCAAACAGCTTCTTGCGGCATTAGGACAAAACGAGTCTGTGGCCATTCTAAATGATCAGAAGTTCAACCAGGGGATTGCCGTACCGTTCTTTGGTGTGGACGCCATGACTGCACCAGGCGCAACCCGGCTGGCCATCACCAAAAAAGTGCCCATCATCCCCATGTCGACCGTTCGGGATAAAGCCAATTTCACGGTCACGGTTCACGATCCCCTGCCCATTGGGCAAGGCGGCGACAAGGCCGAACGCATCGCCGCGACGGTCAAAACCATCAATGAATTTATGGAAGATAGGATCCGCGAAAATCCAGACCAGTGGTTTTGGGTGCACAGACGTTGGCCGAAAGAGTATTATAAATGACCACGCGCGAAGAAAAATACCGGCGAATGCAATTACGGAAAGACATGGGAAACCGGAAGGTTACAGAAGACCAACTCAAGGTAAGAGTCGGAGGGCCTAGATATCTGGGTGCGCATGCATGCTTTAAGTGCCGGAAATCATTCAAAATGGCTTATCGTGACGATAGGAAAAACAAGTGTCCACAATGTAAACGACCTTTGGCCGAAATGGGCCGCGCATTCAGGGCCCCCAAAATCAATGACGTAAAGCAATGGAAAAAGGTTGAAAAACTTCGAATGGCGGGATTTAGGTTCGCAACTCGGACGTCAAATAAGATTACCTATCCTTATAGCCTGCAAGACGTAGATACATTCATAAAAACACACAAAGGTTGATATTAGTCTGCCGGCCAATCGACCAGTAGTTCCGGATCGAGCGACCGGTTGCGCCACTTAAGCCGCCAGCACAGATGCGGGCCTGTGGAGCGACCTTTGGAGCCGATGGTGGCGATCTGCTCGCCCTGCTTCACCTGCTGACCCGGCTCCACTAGAACTTCGTTCACATGCAGATACATGGAGATAAAACCCTGTCCATGATCGAGCAGGACCATGGCCCCTTCGAAATAAAGATCATCATCGGCCATGCTGACCACGCCGTCAGCAGGCGCGTAAATGGGCGTACCTAGCGGGGCGGCCATGTCGACGCCCATATGGGGCTTGCCCGGCTGGCCGTTATAGGTGCGAAAGGCCCCGAAATTTGTGGTCTTGCGGTAGTCTTTGACCGGATAGATAAATCCGTTTTCAAACCCAAGCGCAGCGGCGCGGCTGGCAAAGCCTTTTTTCTTGCGGGCCGATGAAGCCCGAATGCGCTTGAGCTGCTCCTCCGTATAGGTTCCGGCCTGTGACGGCGGCAGGCCTTTGACATGGGAGACGTCATATTCACGGGCTTCGAACCGAAAATCATATTTATATTGATCACCGAGTTCGAGATCGATGAGCGCGCGTTTCTCATCCCGGTCAAAACCAATCAGAATTTTTCCGGTGTCATCAGCCTGCTCATAGTAGAAATCCTTGGCGGAACGTCCGACTTTGACCCGTTGTTTGGGCAACGTATGACACAGCACGGCTCCGCCCTGCGCGATGATACCGTCACAGCCAATTTTAGGGTTCTGGGCTTGTTGAGACGGAACTTGTTGAGACGGAACTTTTTGAGATGTGGGAGGAATAGGCGGCGCTACATTAGCTTCCGATTGCGGTTTAATGACTTCGGCCGGCTTGACCTGCGGCTCCGGTATGTCCGCACTGTTTTGCGGTTGACCACAAGCGCTCACCGGCAAGGCAAATAAAAGCGAGAGCCAGAAAGCCCGCATTACCCGGCCACCTTTTGAAAGGCTTGAAGCGAGGCTGCCGCGTCTTTGTATGGCTCTTGGCGCTCATGACTCCAATAGCGGAGTTGATCAATAGGGATCTGATCACCTGTGACAGCGCATTTCACAAAATTTCCGGGCTCGATGATGGTGAAGTCCGAAAGCCCGAAATGGACAACGGCTTCGCCGGCGAAAAACTGGTTCATAAAA
>CALDSY010000214.1 GCA_937924355.1 uncultured Caulobacterales bacterium | reverse complement strand
GTCGCGATCAAGGCAAAAGTCAGCAAGCTGATGACCCAATTTGTCGGCACGGTGGCACAGAATCGCCGGGCAGAAGAGATTCCCTCTATGCTCACGGCCTTTGAAAAGCTTGTCGCCATCAAGCGCGGCGCTGAAACAGCCAAAATCGTCAGTGCCAAGAAATTGACATCGGCTGAACTGACCAAAATCAAATCTGAACTCAAGAAATCACTGGGGCGCTCCGTTGATGTTGAAACATCCGTAGATTCCGCGCTTCTAGGCGGTTTTATCATCAAAATCGGATCTCAACTTTACGATAGCTCCCTCAAGACCAAACTTGAGGATCTGAAATTAGCCCTGAAAGAGGTTTAAACCATGGATATTCGTGCTGCAGAAATTTCCAACATTCTCAAGAAGCAAATCAAAGGCTTCGGATCACAGGCCAAAGTCTCTGACGTCGGTCAGGTTCTTTCCGTCGGTGACGGGATTGCCCGTATCTACGGCCTAGACAATGTCCGCGCCGGTGAGATGGTCGAATTCCCAGGCGGCATTAAGGGCATGGCTCTAAACCTGGAAAGCGACAATGTGGGTGTGGTTATCTTTGGTGATGACCGCGGCATTAAAGAAGGCGACACAGTTAAGCGTCTTGGCGAGATTGTGGACGTGCCTGTCGGCAAAGAACTACTTGGCCGCGTCGTCAACCCGCTGGGTGAACCCATTGATGGCAAAGGCGCGATAAAAACCAAAGAGCGACGCCGTGTGGACGTGAAAGCCCCTGGCATTATCCCACGTAAGTCTGTGCACGAGCCCGTTCAAACCGGCATCAAAGCTATCGACGCGCTAATCCCAATCGGTCGCGGGCAGCGCGAACTGATCATTGGTGACCGTCAAACTGGTAAGACGGCCGTGGCTGTTGATGCCATTCTCAACCAAAAGGCGGCCTTTGATGAGGACCGCGACAATGACAAGCTTTACTGTGTTTATGTCGTTATCGGCCAAAAGCGCTCTACCGTTGCGCAGCTCGTTAAGACGCTCGAAGAAAACGGCGCCATGGATTATTCCATTATCGTTTCCGCGACCGCTTCCGAGCCAGCCCCGCTTCAGTATCTGGCACCATTTGCTGGTTGTGCCATGGGCGAGTATTTCCGCGACAATGGTATGCACGCTCTGATCATTTATGATGATCTGTCCAAACAGGCGGTTGCTTATCGTCAAATGTCACTTCTGCTGCGTCGTCCTCCGGGCCGCGAAGCTTATCCGGGTGACGTTTTCTATCTTCATTCCCGCTTGCTCGAGCGCGCGGCGAAAATGAATGATGATGAAGGCGCGGGTTCATTGACGGCGCTGCCAATCATTGAAACGCAAGGTAACGATGTGTCGGCCTTTATTCCGACCAATGTTATTTCCATTACGGACGGCCAGATCTTCCTGGAAACGGACCTGTTCTATCAAGGTATCCGCCCAGCTCTAAACGTGGGTCTGTCGGTCTCTCGTGTGGGATCATCGGCGCAGATTAAAGCCATGAAACAGGTTGCCGGCCCTATTAAAGGTGAACTGGCCCAGTACCGCGAAATGGCGGCCTTCGCCCAGTTCGGTTCTGATCTTGATGCCTCAACGCAAAAGCTTCTGGCCCGAGGTGAGCGTTTAACCGAGCTGCTAAAGCAAGACCAGTATTCGCCTCTCCAGGTGGAAGAACAGGTCTGTGTTATTTATGCCGGGACGCGCGGTTATCTCGATAGTATCGCTGTTAGAGACGTTGGCCGTTACGAAAAAGAGCTTCTGTCTCACCTGCATGGGGAGCACAGCTCGATCCTGACCGATATCGCGACAGAGAAAAAGCTCACAGACGACATCGAAGACCGCCTGAAATCGGCGCTCAACAAGTTCACTGAAGGCTTTTCGGCTTAAGCCCGGGATAGGAGAGCGGCAATGCCGTCATTAAAGGAACTCAAAAACCGGATTGGCAGTGTGAAAAACACGCAGAAGATCACCCGTGCCATGCAAATGGTTGCGGCGGCGAAGCTGCGCAAAGCCCAAGAGGCGGCTGAGAAATCCCGTCCTTATTCCGATCGGATCGGAACGGTTATTTCCAATCTAGCCAGCTCCATGAAGGGCGCCGGTGATGCGCCGCCGCTTTTGGTGGGCAACGGCAAGGACGACACGGTTCTTCTGGTTGTTGCGACGGCTGACCGCGGACTATGCGGGGGCTTCAATACCAATATCGTTCGCAAGGCCCGCGAAGAAATCGTGGCGCTGAAAAACGCGGGTAAAACCGTGAAGCTCTTCTTGATTGGCAAGAAGGGTCACGAACAGCTGGACCGTCTCTACGGTAGCGACGTGGTTGAGTTTATCTCGCTCAAAGAAGAAAAAGTCATCACCGCCGGCGTTGCTCAGAGCATTGGCAGCAAGGTCACCGAAATGTTCGAAGCGGGCGAATTCGACGTTTGCAAACTGATTTATTCAAAGTTCCAGAACGTCATGACCCAGGAACCTGTCGCCAAGACCATTATTCCCGCCGCCGCCGGTATCGAAGTGGAAGAGGGCGAAGAGGTCTCTGGACCAGATCTGCAAGGCGCTATCTATACCTATGAGCCCGATGAGGCCGGTATTCTGCGCGTGCTTCTACCGCGAAACATTAATACGCAAATCTTTTCCGCCCTGCTTGAGAATGTGGCCGGTGAGATGGGCTCCAAAATGACGGCCATGGACAATGCGACTCGAAACGCAGGCGACATGATCGACAAACTGACACTGACCTTTAACCGGACACGTCAGGCACAAATTACTTCTGAACTCATTGAAATTATATCAGGCGCGGAAGCGCTTTAACGCTGAGAGGACCTAAAGATGGCGAAAGCAGCAGCTAAGAAAACAACAAAGAAGGCGTCAAAGGCGACGGGCCGGATCTCACAGGTCATCGGTGCCGTTGTTGACGTGGAATTCGTAGGTGATCTACCGGCGATTTTGAACGCGCTTGAGACCGATAACCAAGGCAATCGCCTGGTTCTGGAAGTGGCTCAGCATCTGGGTCAAAACTCAGTCCGGACCATTGCTATGGACTCGACTGAAGGTTTGGTACGTGGTCAGGCCGTGACTGACTTGGGCAGCCCGATTACAGTTCCCGTCGGACCTGAAACTCTGGGTCGCATCATGAACGTTATCGGTGAGCCGATCGATGAACGTGGTCCGGTTAAGACCAAGGTCATGGCACCTATTCACAAAGACGCCCCGCCATTCGTGGATCAGGCGACCGAAACCGAAGTCCTGGCGACAGGTATCAAAGTTATCGATCTGCTTTGCCCGTATGCCAAAGGTGGTAAGATTGGTCTGTTCGGCGGTGCCGGTGTTGGCAAGACCGTTTTGATTATGGAACTCATCAACAATATCGCCAAGCTATTTGGTGGTTACTCCGTGTTTGCGGGTGTTGGCGAACGGACCCGTGAAGGGAACGATCTTTATCATGAAATGATGGAATCCGGCGTTATCAATTTGGACGGTGAAAGCCGCGCCACATTGGTTTACGGTCAGATGAACGAGCCTCCAGGGGCCCGGGCCCGCGTGGCTCTGACCGGTCTGTCACAGGCGGAGTATTTCCGCGACGAAGAAGGAAAAGACGTTCTGTTCTTCGTGGACAATATCTTCCGCTTTACCCAGGCAGGTTCTGAAGTGTCAGCTCTATTGGGCCGTATCCCTTCAGCTGTGGGTTATCAGCCGACACTGGCCACTGAAATGGGCCAGATGCAAGAGCGGATTACATCCACGACCAAGGGGTCCATTACATCCGTGCAGGCCATTTATGTTCCGGCCGATGACTTGACCGATCCTGCGCCTGCCACATCATTTGCCCACTTGGACGCGACGACCGTTCTGAACCGCGCAATTTCTGAAAAAGGTATTTATCCGGCGGTTGACCCGCTCGATTCCACGTCACGTATTCTTGAGCCAAAAACAGTTGGACAAGAGCACTATGAAGTGGCCCGCCGCACGCAGGAAATCTTGCAGCGCTACAAGTCGCTTCAAGACATCATCGCCATTCTGGGTATGGATGAACTGTCCGAAGAAGATAAAACAACCGTTGCGCGCGCGCGTAAAGTTGAGAAGTTCCTGTCACAACCGTTTGACGTGGCCGAAATCTTTACAGGATCACCGGGCATTCAGGTGCCTCTAGAAGAAACGGTTCGGTCCTTTAAAGGATTGGTCAACGGTGAATATGATCACCTGCCGGAGCAGGCTTTTTACATGGTCGGCGGTATCGATGACGTGATTGAAAAAGCCGCCAAAATGGCCGCAGAGGCAGCGTAAGATATAATGGCTGACAAGCTTCACTTTTCACTGGTTTCCCCCGAACGAGAACTGTTTTCCGGCGACGTTGATCAGGTCGACCTGCCGGGCACAGAAGGGGATTTGGGAATCTTCCCAAATCACTCACCGCTCATGGCCGCTATTCGCACTGGCGCGCTGCGGGTCTACGGGACTGAAGGCGACAGTGTTTATTTCGTACAAAGTGGTTTTGCGGATGTAACCCCAGACGGGCTAACCGTTCTGGCCGAACGCGCCGTGGCCATGTCTGACCTAGACAAAGAGCAGCTCAAAGTAGAACTGCAGGCCGCTAATGAGGCGATCGGATCGCTGGAAGGCGACGCCGCCCTATTGGCGCAGCAAAACATTGACGGGTTGACGGCACTCATCGCTGGTTAAATCTCTTACCAATAATGAATACAAAGCCGGGCCCTTGCGCCCGGTTTTTTGTTGTTGATTAGGCCCGTTGCGTAACGCATAATTTGGTGTGTCTTTGATTTCTAAATTTTTACTCTCTTTGTGCCTCTGCTGTGGTTTTTCAGGCCAAATAGCTGCACAGTCTTCAGACTACGACTTGGGTTATGCTGAGTGGCCACAAACAGATCCCGATCCGGAATATGAGCGCAAATACAAGACATTGATGGAAGATTTCCTAAACGTTTGCACCCAAATATATATCGATGAAGTGTCTGATGATGGGCAGCAGTATGATCATAAAACGACACTGAAGAAATCAGGGTTTGTGAAGTCTGGTGATGGCTATTTTAAACGTGATCCCAAAGCCGATAAAAGTAATTATTCAATTCATGCTTATGTAAGTCGAAGCTCATTACACCTTCCTTTAACCTATCAGCCGGAACGACCAGAACGCCTGGGTTTATTGAATGGGTCCGAACAAGAAGGTTTTGCCTGCGCGTTTAAACTATCCGATAAGCGGCCCGGGAAAGATAGCGGAAGCTGGTGGTTAGGTGGCGTTTCTGCATCAGCTGACTGGGTAAGTTTTGGCGAAAATTACC
>CALDSY010000213.1 GCA_937924355.1 uncultured Caulobacterales bacterium | reverse complement strand
TCGACCATCGTTCACGATTCCACAACAACAGAGCAAATGGTCAATGCGGAAGCCGGCCAGGCCCCCACAGATAGTGCTTATGGTGACACATTCGGCACGCCGGGCTATCACGCGATGATTGCCAATGGAGAGCTTGATGAGACAACCTCCGCCTCTGTTGCGCTGCCACAGGCGCCTATTATGTCGGCCCCTATTCCTGTCCCGACGCCAGTTCCGGCCCCGGCGCCCACACCTGCCCCAAGCTATCCGCAATATGCCTATCCGCAAACATCAGCGCCAGCGCCTACTTACACGGCTGGAAGCGCCACGACCCACAGGGTCGTCGAAGGTGACACCGTCTATTCTTTGTCCCGTCGGTTGTGTGTGGACGTAGAGGATATTCGCCGCCTGAACAGCCTGAATTCAGAATTCTACATTCGGCTGGACGATTACATTAAGTTGCCCACGTCCCGTTGCTAATATTGGCAAAGCCCATTTAACTGTTTAGGCTTGGCTCAAGGAGACAAGCCATGAGCACAGTATTACGTACGCCGGATGATAGATTTGAAAATCTATCCGGTTATGATTTCAAACCACGTTATTTGAATATCTCGGATCCTGATTTGGGGTCCCTGCGGATCCATTATGTGGATGAAGGTCCCGCCGACGCCCTACCCGTGATCATGTTGCACGGGGAGCCCAGCTGGTCCTATCTTTATCGCGGCATGATCAAACGCGTTTCCGCGGCTGGCTTGCGGGTACTCGCGCCTGACCTCATCGGCTTTGGGCGCTCTGATAAACCCTCTGAAACAAGCGACTATTCCTACACCAAACATGTCGACTGGATGCGTCAGTGGCTCAGCGCGATGGATTTGGATCGGGCCGTTCTATTTTGTCAGGACTGGGGCGGACTGATTGGATTGCGTCTGGTCGCTGAAAACCCTGATCTCTTTGCGGGGGTTTTGGCGGGCAATACCTTCCTCCCGACCGGTAAGGGCAAAGTATCAGATGCGTTTTTAGCCTGGCAGAATTTCTCACAAACCACGCCAGAGTTCAAAGTAGGGCGGATCATTCAAGGTGCAACGGTGACTGACCTTTCTGATGATGTCGTGGCTGGTTATGATGCCCCCTACCCGAACGAAAGCTACAAGGCGGGCGCGCGTATATTCCCAGCGCTCGTGCCAACCTCTGAGGATATGGACGGCGCGCCGGATAACCGCAAAGCTTGGAAAGTTTTATCAAAATGGGACAAGCCCTTTCTAACCTGTTTTTCCGACTCTGACCCAGTCACAGGCGGTCTGGATAAGACCTTCCAGAAGATGATCCCAGGCTGCAAAGGCCAACCACATAGAACCGTCAAAGGCGGCGGTCATTTCTTGCAGGAAGACTGCCCGCAGGAGCTTTCGGAGATTATCGTCGACTTTTGCGCCCGGCTTTAACAATTTTTTTCTGGTCTTGCTCAATAGGCTTGAGTATGACAGCGCTGTCATTGACGGAATAAGTCAATTAGGGCCATGTCATTTCAGAGAAGGACGTTTATGGAACATCGATTCACAAAGATTTTGGCAACTATTGGCCCGGCCAGTTCATCCCCAGACACGCTCCGCTTGTTGTATGATGTGGGGGTCAACGCGTTTCGCCTGAACTTTTCACACGGCTCTCACGAAGATCATGCCCGGTCCGTAGGTTTCATTCGTGACATCGCCAAAGACAAAGATCGCCCTATTTGTATTGTCGCCGATATGCAGGGCCCCAAACTGCGCGTCGGGCCGTTTAAAAACGGCTCAACAGACTTGAAATACGGGAGCACAGTCACGCTCAAGCTGGGCGATGAAGACGGGGACGGCGACGTCATCATGGTCCCTCACCCGGAACTCTTCGCCGCGCTTGAACCGGGGCATGTCCTGAAATTTGATGATGGCAAATTACAAGTCACTGTCGAAAGTAGTTCAGGCCAAGAGATTAAAGCCAAAGTCGACGTGCCGGGCACGCTATCGGACCGCAAGGGTCTGAATGTCATTGGCGCGGTCCTCCCTATGTCGGCCATGACCGATAAAGACCGCGAAGACATGGCCTTCGCCCTCGAGCAGAATGTGGACTATATCGCCCTATCTTTCGTCCAAACCCCGCAAGATGTGCTTGATGCCCGCGAGATTATCGGCGACCGGGCCGGGATCATTGTGAAAATCGAAAAGCCATCTGCGGTCGAGCAACTAGACGAAATTCTCGAACTCACGGACGCTGTTATGGTCGCCCGCGGCGATTTGGGCGTTGAGCTGCCACTGGAGCAGGTTCCTGTCGTGCAGCGCCGGATTATCCGTAAAGCGCGCGGGCTCGGCAAACCGGTCATTGTTGCCACTCATATGCTGGAATCCATGATCGACAGCCCCACCCCAACCCGCGCCGAAGCCTCGGATGTGGCCACGGCCGTTTATCTAGGTACAGACGCAGTAATGTTGTCGGCAGAAACAGCGGTTGGCCGTCATCCGGCGACGGCCGTCGCCATTATGGACCGGATTATCCGCGCCGCCGAGACCGACCCTGAGTTCTGGGACTATTTCCGCAATCGCCGCTTGGCCTCTGATGCCACATCCGAAGACGCCATTGGTCATTCGGTACGGAGCATTGCCGAGATTATGAAATGCAAGGCCGTGTTTGGTTATACCTCTAGCGGGTCGACCGTTCAGCGCATCTCTCGCGAACGCCCGCCGTGTCAGATTGTCGGCCTGACGCCGCATCAAGGCACGGCTAATCGCCTCGCCTTGTCCTGGGGTGTGCAGCCCCTTAAAACCATCGACCCGTCAAGTTTCGATGAAATGCTCCACCACATCCAGCACCTGGCCACGGATTATGTAGGGCTAACGCCCGGCGATAAAATCATGATCTCTGCCGGTATTCCTTTTGGCCGTCCCGGCTCGACGGATACACTCAAAGTGGCGACGGTGGATTAGTGAAGAACAGCCGCCTGACAGAGACCAACACTTTATGGCGGCTATTCTGGGTATTCGTCGGCCTGTCCTTGGCGATGCTGGCCTGGATTACCTTTTACAAACTGCATATCATTGACGAGATCTGGGAGCCTGCCAAAGTTCAAGCTGCGCTGGAAGCGCAGACGCCTGCCCAGCACCGGGCGCATTTTCGAATGACGCTTTTCTTTGACCTGCTCTATCCGTTTATTTATGGGCCTCTATTTGCCGGGCTGACCCTTAAATATCTCAAGCGCGGCTGGCTCACGATCCCGGCCTTTTTATGCATACCGGCGGACACAATTGAAAACATTGCCCAGCTGTTTATTCTGAGCGGCACATCAGAGGCCATGGCCGTCAAGGCAATCGCAACGCCCGTTAAGCTCATTTGTTTTATAATAGCGCTGGTTCTGGCGCTTTTAGCATTAGGGGTTGCGGCCAAACAACGAAAAAGCAAATCCTGAAAACTCCCCAAAACCGTCCTAATTTTGACATGAATGGCGCTCAAACGTAACAAGAGTTAAATGAGCTTTGCTATGTCCGCTTCACCCCTGACAAAACTGTTTTTGTGTTTGAGCATCTTTCTGTCCGCCTGCCAGGCAAAGGAAGAGGTCAAAGTCATTCCCAATGGCGGCGCCATCATTTGGGAGAAAACGATTGCTAGTAAGTCCGACAGGGATGTTTTCCACGCTCTGAACGTAGGCGAAGACGGCACGATCGAGGCACAGCTGTCTCGGCGCTTACCGCAACGAAAAAGAGAAGCCGTAAAATATATCTTTTCAGGTGATGGTGAGGTAATCGAAACTGAAAAATTAACCGCCGCCAAAAGCCAAACGCACAATTTGGGACCGAAGCCTTATTTCATTAATTTGAAAGATGGCGGAACGCTCCACTCTAATTCTAACCGGGATGAAGCAAACACACATCATTTCACCGAACTTTTACGCAAAGATGCCGAAGGCAACATAATCTGGACCAAACGTCTTGAGAGCTTGACCCCCGACCCCATCCGTTTGAGCGTATTTGTACACTGGATGAACGAGCAGAATAATGGTGACATTATCATCACGGGCATTGAAAACGGGGCCCGAAAAGAAAGGATCTGGTTTGCGATCCGGGTCAGCGCTACTGGTGAGACGCTCTGGCGCTTTACAGAGGATAAGAATGATCGCCTTTCTCGTCGAGGCGCAGATTTAACCTTGCAACGCCTCACGCTCGAAAATGGCGATCTCATCAGAATCGGTTATCACGATCTGAACGACAATGTTATGAAGCAAGATAGCATACCGTTGATTGTGAGGCTTTCGGAGAATGGCACCAAACTGACGCGCCGTGAGTTTTTCATGGGCGGCGACAAAACCAGCTTCAAACATATCACGAGAATAGAAGCGACAGCGCAAAGCGAGGCAGGATTTTTGTTGGTCGGCACAAGTTTTATTATGAAGCTGGATGACGCCTTAAATCCGGTCTGGAAAAAAGACATAGATTTGTTTGAAATCGTCTCGGAAAATTCCGAAGAGACTCGTAAAAGTTTGGGCAAGATTTTTGTACTTATTAATACGCTTCCAAACGGCAACATCCTAATAGGCGGAAATCTTTTTGAGGCAGGGGTCAATTTCGCTCATTACGATCATCATTCCCATGTATTCTTGATGATGATCGACAAGACCGGTGAGCCGCTGTGGTTTCGCCGCTATGATCACAAAGAGAAACGGTATTTGCGCAGCGTAATAATCGCGCCAAGCGAGAGTGGGGAAATCGGGCAAGAAGCAACGATGCTTTTAACGACCCTGCCAAAAGAGCCTGCAACGCGCAATCGCAGATTTAAAACATCATCTTATCTCCTAAAAGTCGACCTGATGAACCCGCCTGTTGATGCCGCAGGGGTCGCTATGGGACGCAATCAAAATCTATTTAAATCCGTCCCTATGCCCATCGAACAATTTATGAAAAAGGACCGCATCGAACGTCACGAAGGGCTCGAAAATTATACTGCCCAATTGACGATCAGAAAGGTCGCCAGCCAGCCAATCGCCAATATATGCCGCCAGATATTTGAGCGGCTCCCGGCCCAGCATGAAGACTTGTTTGTGCCCCAAGCCTCAGTACCGTTCCAAGAGTCGATATGGGTACCCTGGGGTAATCGCGTGGCCAATCTTGATCCCGCGATTGCAGATATAATGAGCGGCCGGAAAAAACCCCAGTGGGAGCAAATCAAATCAGCGGAGGAAAACCGTAAGGTTCATAAACGGGTCGGGGCCTATGTTGGCAAGGAACATTATGATCACGAAAACAATCTGAAAACCCAAAGATGGCACATGAAATTCCCCTTACCGAGTCTTGACGGCTATATGGCAAAATATGATGCAGCCCCGCCATCACCCGCAGAATTTTACAAGCGCCATAGTGTTGAGGGGACTGACTACGTTATTTACCCAAGCGGAACGACGGATTATCTCCCTGCAAACGGTTTACGGGCTCGATACAAAGACAGACACTTTCGCTCTTACGAAACTCTCGCTGATTTAGATTCTACCTATTATGTTGACGGGAAACTGGTTTCGGTATCGGCCTATGGCGTCCGGGTCTTTGATCCCTCAGTCGCCCCGGACGAAAAACCTTATCTCCATCGTCACACAATGTCCCGACAAATTCAAACCGGCCCCTACAGGCTGAACGAAGGTTGCGCGATCAAATATGCGGCAAAAGAGGAAGCTTCGACGGAATAAGGCCTTACCCTAACTCCCCTAAATATTGATGGAGTTTCATCACCGCCATAGGCGCATTTTTGCGAATACGTTTTAGGACAGCGACTTTTTCTGTGTCGTCTCTATCCACACCCGCGACCATATCTGAAAATCCGTCCAGGCGATTGCCTAGCAGCCATTTGGACAGCGCTTTGTCCTGCCCCCAATTATATTGGTTCATCATGAAGGCGGATGTGAATTTGATATAGTCGGTATCGTGATTAGGCAGCGGGACAACACCGCAGAGCCGGTTCTTTTCGGCCTCATTCTCATAGGCAGCCTCCACATGGGCAATAAGCGCGGCGCTAAAGACAGGCTGATAAGATCGGACCATTTGCGGGATGATTTTATCGCCTTGAAACACTGGGACGATCTCTTCATTTTCAACGGCCCGCGCGGAACAGTCCACATGGACAATATTGGCTGACGTAGGAATCGTCCCCGCATCCAGAATGATCTCACTCTCCGTTATGCGCTGAACCCGCCCCATTCGAACGATATTTTTGACCCGCCGCAATTCTTCCACTTCGGCTTTGCTGATGGTTGCACCGTGGAACATTTGCGGGCGCACATCGGGATCAACCCTAAGAAAATAGCCGCAGGCCTCTAGCCGGTCGAACATGTCGTCGATAGAGGAAGAATTCACGATTGCCTCAAATTGTCCGGCTTGTGCTTCCATGGTCTTATGAAAAAACTCTATGCCGGGCTGCGTGTTCTCCCGGTCCAGCAGCCACGCGTCGCGGGGCATAATCCAGCGGATTATATCCGGATCGACCCTGTTTTCCAGCAGCCATAGCACAGCATCAATGCCGGTCTTGCCGGCGCCGACCACCACATAGCCTTCGGGGGCTTTTTTGATCTTGGTGAGATCGTTGAGCGGAATGAAATTCACGCATTCATCGACCTCAAAATTGGGCTTATGGGTGGACGGAACGGATGTCTTTAGCCAGGTCGCATCCACTTCCTTTTGGTGCTCCACCTCATAACTTTTGCCAGAGAGCATGCATTCAAAACGTCCGTCACCTTGATAATCGCACATGGGGAAATATTGCACCCGGCCCGTGGGCAAGAAAACATGTTTCATAACGTCGTCATAATAAGCAGACACAGCCTGCCCGCTGGCCAGATCTGAGAGGCCTTTATTGAGGCCGACCTGATCCTTTTTGCCCGTTGAAAGCTCCACCGAACTCACGCCGTAATACTGGCTCGGTTGGTGCAGGGTCACATAGGGATAGGCGACATTCCAGTGCCCGCCCGGCTTAGGATAACGGTCCACAAGAATGATACTGGAATCGGTTTCGTGCAAGAGAACATCGGCGAAGGCCATGCCCACAGCCCCGGAACCCACAATAAGGTAATCTGTACTTAGTTTTTGTGTCATGGGCGATCCAATGACACAGAGCGGGCCGAATTAAAATCCAAATTTTTGACGAGTGGTCAAAACAATTCCGGATCAACGGTTTTCTCAACGACACCCTTAATGGTCAGACCTTGCACGATAATAGAGAACACCACCACACCGTAAGTGGCCGCCAGAATAATCGGATAATATTCATTCGCAATCACCGTCCCATCGGCCTGTTTGAGCTGACTTGGCAGAGAAAGTGCCAGCGCCACGGAGATACCGCCGCGCACACCGCCCCAAGTCAAGACAGGGATCGCGCCTTTGGTAAAGCGCTTAAACATGCCGAGGAACCGCATTGGAATGGACACGGCCGTAAAGCGCGCGAACAGTACAAGCGGAATAGATAAGAGCGCGATGATCACAAAATAGCGCGTGACCGACCCTTCGGACCCAAACAACACCATGAGCTCCAGCCCAATGAGGAGAAATAAAACCGAGTTCAAAATCTCGTCGATCATTTCCCAAAATCCAAAGAGATAAGTTTTTGTACGTTCGCTCATAGCAAACTCGGCACCCTTATTGCCAATCATCAATCCGGCCACGACGACGGCAAGCGGGCCTGACAAGTGATGGCCCAGAATTTCAATACGGGATGCCAGAGCATAGGTTCCGGCGACCGCCCCTAAAGTAATCAAAATTTCAATGGCATGATCATCCAGCTTGGCCATAGAACGATAGGTAATCCAGCCTGCGATCAGTCCAAGGATTGCACCGCCAACAGCTTCAACCAAAAAGAGTTCCAGGACCCCCATGATCCCTTCCGGACCGTGGCCACCCCCGACCCCCAGAGACGCGACGGCCAGCGCAGCTATAATCGAGAAGACCACAACACCAACGCCGTCATTAAACAGGCTTTCGCCGGCAATCTTGGCTTCTAAGGCGTGAGGCATGTTGACGGTTTTCAATATAGACAGAACGGCAACAGGGTCGGTCGGACTAATCAATGCACCAAAGACGAGCGCCCAAATAAACGGCATATCCATGCCAAACATCTTGCAGAGAAAATAAAATCCTGTGCCGACAATAAACGTCGACATGATGACGCCGATGGTGGCCATGGACCCAATGGCCCATTTTTCGGACTTCAGAAAACCCATATCCACATGCAGCGCTCCTGCAAACAACAGGAAGCCCAGCATGCCCTTCATAAGGGCCTCATTAAAATCGATCTGACCAATGGCCCCTTGGAGCATATCCGTCATGCCTAGAGAGGGAATCGCGATCTCGAGGCCTAGCAAAACCATAGACGCGATGAGCGCGATGACTAAGAGGCCAATGGTGTGTGGCAGCTTGAAAAAGACCTTGTTTAGCCACGAAAATATGGCCGACAGGACCAGTAATAGGGCAACAATTTCAAATATAGAAAGCCCGGATGAGGTTTTTCCTGCGGCACCGGCTGCCGCGGCCATAACCGTCAAATTTGACGCAAATATCATGCGAATCCCCTGCTAAACGCCTTGAACTGGGACGAATAGGCGCGATTAAAGCCCGGAGCAATGGAAATCGCATAAACTTGACGACATCTTGACGAAATAAGGATTGTTGATGATCGTGATATTGCGCCTTGTTAATAAATGGGTGACGCGCTATTGTCCACGCTGGGGACACAAGAGAGAGAAGCAAAAATCATGTTTACACATGATGACATTTTGATGCCGCTGGCATTGACGGTTATGATCGACAGCAAGATTAAAGATCCGGAACTCCGCGAGTTCCGCCAGCAAGCGACGGCGCTTTTCAACTTGTTTGAAATAGAACCTTTGAACGAGGACGGCCTGGTTGAGTGGTTTAACTCCAAGGAGTCCGAGCTTAAAGATGTTCTGACGGGGCGTCGCAAAAACACCGAAATTCTACGGGCCCTTACCCGCTTCTCGGACGATCAGCATGTGGAGGCCATGTATGATGCCATGGTCACGATTTCTGTCGCGGACAAAGAATTTCACCGCGAAGAATCGGATTTAATAAAATCGGCTGCCTCTATTTGGGGCTTTCAGCGCCCACCTTTGAAAGTCATCGGGTAAATTAGTCCACCGGCGGCTTTGGCGCCTCACCCGTTAGGCGGCACAATCCCTTCTTGCGATCGTGTTTGATTTCACCCCGCGCTTCCATATCCAGCTTCACAGATACCGCATACCAGGCAATAGAGCCGTCCATCTGACCTTTCAAATGATCGGCGACGGCTTCGAACAGTTTCATGGGCTTCATGGTCTCTTGCCGGCCCAGCACCTCGAACGTCCCTCTTCGCACCAGATCATATTTGGCCCGGTCGATATTGACGCCCTTTTTAGTCGGGTCCGGGTGAAGGGTTCTGATTTTATCGGTCATTAATCCACACAGATCGTGACTTCTATTTTCCCGTCTTTTAAGAGGGTCGTGCATCCGAAACTATCCGTTGTCGGTTGGCAGACCCCATTTGCCGGTGTTCCGGGAACGGGTTCGGAAACGCTATCTTCGAGAATACACCAGCCCAGACAATCGGTCTCGTCGGAACAGGCCTTGCCTGCATCCGGATAGGGCTGGATACAGTGTTCCGCCTGCAGTCTTCCGGTTTTCTTTATGTCACCGCCTGCCTTTTCGCAGGCCTCTTTTTCGGCAGCGGTCGCCTTTGTTGACGCGAATGTCACCGGTGTAAACTCGGCGATTTCATCATCTGACGAAGCTGAACCGGTCGAACAACCGGCGAGCAAAGTCACCGAAAAAATGGATATTATGAGATGTTTCATAGCATTTCCCTTTCAGACAGAGCTTAAAGCAGTTTAGGTTGGGTTGGAAGTGAGCACTTGAGTTTACTGAAAAAAGTCTAGACTTTTCTTGGCTTTGCCCTAAAGCGCTGGCGAAATCCCCGAAACGGAAAATAGTTCATGACCGACTCGATCGAATTTTTGCGCAATGTCGCTATTGTTGCCCACGTTGACCACGGCAAGACAACCTTGGTGGATCAACTCCTACGCCAGTCTGGCACGCTGGAAGAGCGCGGCGAGCAGGCTGAGCGTGTTATGGATAGCGGCGACATCGAAAAAGAGCGCGGCATTACCATTCTGGCGAAAAACACAGCCATCCGCTGGACCGACCCAAGCACTCAAGAATGGCGCATTAATATTGTCGATACGCCAGGTCACGCCGACTTTGGCGGCGAAGTAGAGCGGGTCCTCTCTATGGTCGACTCTGTGGTCCTATTAGTCGACGCCGTTGAAGGCCCTATGCCGCAAACCACATTCGTGACCAAAAAGGCACTCGGACAAGGTCTAAAACCCATCGTCGTGGTCAATAAAGTTGACCGCCAAGGGGCCCGTCCGGACTGGGTTGTGGACCAAACTTTTGATCTGTTTGATCGCTGCGGCGCCACAGATGAGCAGCTGGACTTCCCGGTTGTTTATGCGTCTGGCCTAAACGGCTGGGCCTCTACGGATGTCGAAGCTACAGGCGGAGACATGACTCCTTTGTTCCA
>CALDSY010000212.1 GCA_937924355.1 uncultured Caulobacterales bacterium | reverse complement strand
CATGATCCCGCCGCGTTACATCCTCATATTCCGCCAATAAGGCATTGCCCATAAGCAGTTGAATGTCACCGAGGAGAGCCAGACGCAAAACTTCCCGCGCGGATCCATCGGAACTCATCAAGGCAGACACAAATATATTCGTATCTATGACAACCCTGTTCATTTTAATATGATAGCATATATGCTATCAAAATGCAACGATTATTAAAACCAGTATTCGTGCATCTCTTTCAGGAATTTCTCGCTAAGATGAATAACGGAATGATCTCCGATTACGGAATCGATCCCGCAATAAGGGCACATGGCTGTTTGATCATTATCAATCCATCGATTAATTTTTTTAGGATCAAAGATTTTGCAACAATAGAAGCAGCCGCATGTGACACTGTTTTCAATGGCGAGCCGATGTCGAATAGAGTGCTTATGTGCCTCGACTATATTCAAGACTAATCATCATCCATCTTAAGGGCCGCAATAAAGGCGGCCTGCGGGATTTCCACTTTGCCGAATTGGCGCATCTTTTTCTTACCCTTTTTCTGCTTATCCAGCAGTTTGCGTTTTCGGGACGCGTCTCCGCCGTAACATTTGGCGGTGACGTCTTTGCGCATAGCAGCGATGGTTTCGCGGGCGATGACTTTTCCGCCAAGGGCCGCCTGGATAGGGATTTTGAACAGGTGACGCGGGATCAGGTCTTTGAGGCGCTCACACATCTGCCGGCCTCGCGACTCTGCGCGAGAGCGGTGAACCAGCATAGAGAGCGCGTCGACGGGATCGCCGTTGACCAGAATGCTCATCTTGACCAGATTGCCTTCGCGTTTGCCAATGGCTTGATAGTCGAAAGACGCATAGCCCTTGGACACAGATTTGAGCCGGTCGTAAAAATCAAAGACGACTTCGTTGAGCGGGAGCTCATATTCCACCATGGCGCGTGAGCCCACATAGGTAAGGCCCGTTTGAACACCGCGCCGGTCCTGACAGAGCTTGAGGATACCGCCCAGATATTCATCCGGCGTCATAATGGTAGCTTTGATCCAAGGCTCTTCTATGTGTTCAATGGCCATAACGTCGGGCATGTCCGCCGGGTTATGTAGCAGCATAGGATCGCCCTTTTTCATGACCAGATTGTAGACCACGCTGGGCGCGGTGGTGATCAGATCAAGATCGAATTCACGTTCAAGACGCTCTTGAATGATTTCCAGATGCAGCAGGCCGAGGAATCCGCAACGAAAGCCAAAGCCGAGCGCGGCCGAGGTTTCCATCTCAAACGAAAAGCTGGCATCATTGAGGCGTAAACGCCCCATAGCCGCGCGCAGATCTTCAAAGTCCGCGGCGTCCACCGGGAAGATCCCGCAAAAGACCACAGGCTGAACCGGCTTAAAGCCCTCGAGCGGAATTTCCGTAGGGCGTTTATCTTCGGTGATGGTGTCGCCAACGGCCGCATCTGCCACTTCTTTGATTGAAGCCGTCAAAAAACCTACTTCGCCGGGGCCGATTTCTTTGAGGTCTTCGGGCTTGGGGCGAAAACAGCCGAGCTTATCAACCGTATAGCTAGCGCCCGTATTCATGGTGCGAATGCGGGTGGCTTTTTTGACGGTGCCTTCGATCACGCGGAAGAGCACGACCACGCCCATATAGGTGTCATACCAGGCGTCAATGAGCAGCGCTTTGAGGGGGGCATTGGGGTCGCCATATTTGGGCGGCGGCAAATCTTTGACGATGGCTTCTAAAATGTCTTCGATACCAATGCCGTTCTTGGCCGAGGCTTCGATCGCGCCGGACGCATCAATACCGATCACGTCTTCGATCTGGGCTTTGACCCGGTCCGGCTCGGCGGCGGGCAGGTCGATCTTATTGAGGACCGGGACCAGTTCATGGTCATGGTCGATGGCCTGATAAACATTGGCCAATGTTTGCGCTTCTACGCCCTGCGATGCATCCACAACCAGGATGGATCCCTCACAGGCCGACAGCGAGCGGGAGACTTCATAGGCAAAGTCCACATGGCCCGGCGTGTCCATGAGGTTGAGCACATAGCTCTCACCGTCCTTAGCCGTGTAGTCGAGGCGAACGGTTTGAGCTTTGATGGTAATGCCCCGTTCTTTCTCAATATCCATATTGTCGAGAACCTGTTCGGACATCTCACGGTCGGTCAGTCCGCCCGTAAAATGAATCAGACGATCAGCCAAAGTGGACTTGCCGTGATCAATATGGGCCACGATGGAAAAATTACGAATTTTACTTTGGTCGAGTGACATGGGGGCTATCTATTTTAAATCCGGCACAAGGCAAGCAAAATGTCTGCTACTCAATGTCCTTGTTGTATCCCCAAACAGGCGGCGGCGTCTCAACCGGTTTCGTCAGATCAAACTGGGCGCGAAAATCTCGGCTTTCTCGGGCGAGGGCGTAGGTGAAGGTTTGCTCACCATCCAGAGTGATTGTCCAAGTATTGGTGATAGAAACATCCAGGCCTTCGCGCACAAACATATCTTTGGAAAATTGATCGACCGGGAAGGCCTGTTTGGAGTGAGTGCCCAGATCGGCAGTCGTTCCGCCATACATAGTGACCGCGTCGGGCTTGCCGTCTTCATGACGATGATCATGATTGAGGGTCAGGCGGTTGTCTTTGAGCGTGACGATCCACGTGCGGGAGCGGTTTTCGCCCACATGGAGCGGGATTTTAATCTCGCTATCAGAACAGTCCCGCACATGCATGACCAGGGTTTCTTTTGCCCAATCTGCATCTTGAGGATCGCTGGAGATCACTTTGCCGGCAAAAGATTTGCCGCAGAATTTTGACAATTTTTGGAAAAAATCCTGTGGCGGCTCGGCTTGTTGCGGGAGGCAGCCTGACAAGATGAACGTTGAAACGCAGATAAATATAATTCGCATAGGGGAATAGTGGCCTTAAATTTAAAGCCTGTCTACCCTATCGGACCACGCGGACATAGGCCTCGCGACCAATTATGCGGTCATTCGGCTTGAGATTTGGGTCTTCTACGGCCGAGACAATAAATTCTGGACTCCCTTGCAAGGTCATCGTGTCCGTTAGTACGGTCGTTCCGGCCCCGCGGAGAAATACTTGCGGGCTGCCTTGCAGCTTCAATTCCCCGCTAATTGCGTAGACGATTCCCGTTAGATTAAGCGTGCCGCCACCTGTGATCATATTGGGCTGTCTGGGCTTGGTATCACGATCTTGGAAAATGCTGATACCGCGGTATTCGCCGCTACTCGGAGGCGTGACGTTCCAAGTGCCGCCGGAATGCATCTCGAAATTTGCCCGATCGCCAGATAGGTGAAACATAACACCGTTCCCTGTAACATTGGCATTGGCCGCCATATCCAAAGCCCCTCCAGATATATGATAAATACCGGGTGTGAGGTTTATCTGCGAGTTGGCGGAAAACTTTAGACCTTTGCAATAGTGACCCGGCTGTAAAGTGACCGGACCCCGGCTTCTTATGTTTGGCCGAGGGTTATCGCAAGGCGGAAGGCTAGGTTGTTGGATATCGAAATACGGATCATTTCGCGTCCCGCACCCTTCTTCCGGGCCGGGCACCCATTTTTTACCTGAAAACCCGCCATTTAGACAAACCTCAGCCTCAGCCAATAAGGGATTGCCTTGCGCGACCGCGCTTTGGCCTGAACTTGAATTCCCGTGAATATAGCAATTCACCGTATTCATGGTTGGATGTCCTTGAAAACGTATAGCGGAACTTCGATTGGGTGAGTTGACCAACACGCAAGCGGGTTCAATGACGGTTTCGGCAGCGACTTCGACGGCCACATTCAAATTTCTTTTACCGAACAATTTCATAATCTGCGTGTCCATAACGGTTTGAGCCGTTACCGTTGACCGCGTTGGCGTTAAATCCACATTCAAACCGACATCTCTAGCATTGAAAGTCTGTCGGTTGAAATTTTCACCCATAGCAGCAGCCGCGCGTTCACGGCGGATATCGTCGGTTGTTTGGTTGGCTTTGGCGCTGGCGACGGCCGCTGTTTCAGCGGCATCACGTAGGGCAGATTTCGCCCTTTGCAGATTTGCCAGATCGACGGCTGCAGCAGAGCAGACAGCCAAAGGGATCGCCATCATTGCCGTTGTTATGGCAAAATTGCCCCCAGTATCAGAGAGATATCGCTGAAAAATTCCCAATTCTTGCACCACTCGCACAGACTAACTGCAGACATAATACGATTGGCCGGTAGACATTGGGTTAATGGAAGGGATTTTCAATGGGTCGTGGTTAACAATGTATTGAATAGCGTGACCACATATTCACAAAACAGATGTAATAATATACTAGACAATCCTGCAAACTATCTAATAACATAACAACTTAATGGGACGCCATTCGACATATCGTTTTTTAACCGCCTGCTTGGTTGGTCTTTTCTTGTTTCTACAAGTGAGCGCCGCCGTTCATGCGATGGAAGCCGGCGAAACCCATGAGGATAATTGCGTATACTGTGTGGCGGTCAGCGAAGAGGAAAATGCATTCGAAGCTGTTTTGGATGATGACCATCCTAAAACTGAAAACAGCGTCGAACAGGTCGTTCAATTTACGACTCAGTTCGCTGATATTTGGGGACCGCGACCGCTAAGCCGCGCACCACCGCCCAGAGGACCACCAAACTCGTTTTAATAACTTATTTAATAACTTAAAAGCCAAATTTTCAGACCTGTGAACAGGTCCGCATGTTTTAACGAGAAATAAAATGACAAATAAAAATACTGCCTACAGAGCCGCCTTGAGCGCGATTTTACTGATGAGCGCATCGCCCGCTGCCGCCCAAATTCAGGATATTGACGAAGAAATAATTATAACGGGCGCACGCATACTCGAAGGTTCCGTGGATGACGCCATCACAGGTATCTCAGTTCTTGCCGGAGATAGACTGGACGACCGCTTGGCCTCTACGATAGGCGAAACGCTTAAATCCGAACCAGGGGTATCCTCTACATTTTTCGGGGCAGGCGCATCCCGTCCCATCATTCGCGGGCAGGGCGGCGACCGCGTTCGTGTTCTCACCAATGGTATAGGGTCCATTGATGCGTCCTCCGCGTCTCCCGACCATGCCGTGGCCGCTGAACCGGCCCAAGCCGAGCAGATAGAAGTCTTGCGCGGTGCATCCATTTTGCGTTTTGGTTCGTCCGGTGCTGGCGGGATTGTGAACGT
>CALDSY010000211.1 GCA_937924355.1 uncultured Caulobacterales bacterium | reverse complement strand
GGCGTCCGAATTGAGCGCGATTGTCGGCAGGGCCGGCGCAAGCGCTATGTTTTAAAAAAACCTAATTACGGCATGCGCCCCGAAACGCGCGGGGCGCATGCTTAACCTGTACGAACAAGAGAGGTGTATAATGTCAAAAGCCAATATTCTTTTAGTCGATCATAATCCTCTTAGCGCAACAGAAGTTTTTATCGCGCTCGAGGACATGGGGTATTCTGTATTTGGTCCGGTGGGTTCAGAAAGCGAAGCCTTAAAAGCCTGGAACGACGGACCGCCTTTGGCCGCTATAGTCAATTCTGAAACCGCTTCAATCATGCAAGAATTGATGCATGTTTTACAAGGGTCCGATGTTCCGGTCGCAACATTTGGCGAAAAAGCATCCACAATCAATGGATCATTTAAAATGGAGGATCATGACCTCCGCCGGTCGCTGAATGAATTCTTGATCGAACCTGGTATTGCGCAAACTATGATTGTCCCGCCAGAAGTCATGGAGGAAATTACGGCGCATGCGCAATTATGAATATAGATATATCGAACTCGGTTAGGGTGATTTATTAACGCGTTTAATATTTCTATCACCAAGTCAAGAGGCCGCAACTTTTAAACTCTTGGTCTTTAGTAAGCCGTCTGCGTCCCCTTGCAGGCGGTTTTTTTGTTCCGCAGAATTATCTATCCACCTAATCCAAATTGCCGATACTGGTTTGTAAGTGGTTACATTGATCTTTTGTGACAAATTTCGAGGAAAACCCCACTAAGCATTTGCTTTTTACAATTATTCAACATTTTATTGACGCCGTGTGGGTTTGAAAAAAAATGTCGTTTTTTAAGAACTAGCTTGTATCGACTTAACGTAAAAGTGCTACAAAATTAGATACTTCATGTGCTACAAATTGACAGACAAGTTTATTTATGTTATTGATTTATTTGGATTATTTATGCGATATAACATCCTATCGGGTGCGCCATTTTTATTATCAGCTCAACACGCGATTGACCGCTTTGCTCCATCCTGTGACCAGTGTGTCCCGATCTTCGGTCTCCATCTGGCTTTCAAAGCGACGTTCACACTGCCAGTTCCGGGTGACATCTGCGAGAGAGTTGTAAATCCCCGCTTGCAACCCGGCCAGATAGGCCGCGCCCAGAGCCGTCGTCTCAAGAACTTTCGGACGTTCAACGGGGATATCCAGTACATTGGAGAGAAATTGAACCATCCAGCTATTGTGCACCATGCCGCCATCCACACGCAGGGATGTTGGGCGAACCCCATCTGCCGCCATAGCTTCGAATAGATCCCGGGTTTGATAGCACACGCTCTCAACAGCCGCGCGCGCGATATGATCTGGCGTCGTGTCTCGGGTTATTCCAAACAAGCCGCCGCGGGCATCTGGGTCCCAATGGGGGGCTCCTAACCCGGTAAAGGCAGGGACGAGATAAACCCCGTGATTGTGATCCAGCTCGGCCGCCATGGATTCGGTTTCAGCGGCATCCTTGATGATGCCGATCCCGTCACGCAACCACTGCACCGCCGCACCGGCAATAAAGATGGAGCCTTCCAGCGCGTAAGTGGTTTTGCCGTTTAATCGGTAACAGACCGTGGAAAGCAGACGGTTTTGAGACGTGATACAGGTCTCTCCTGTATTCAGGATCACAAAACACCCCGTTCCATATGTACTCTTAATGTCGCCCTTGTCGAAACAGGCCTGACCAATGGCGGCGGCCTGCTGATCGCCGGCCACCCCCAAAATAGGGAGGACTTGGCCGAGAATGGCCTTGTCGGTTTGGCCGTAATCATCGGCGCAGTCTTTGACGTCGGGCAACACGGATACGGGTACGTCAAAAAGGTCCAGGAGCTCCTCATCCCATTCAGAGCTATGAATATTAAATAGGTTCGTCCGGCTGGCATTGGTGGCGTCGGTGGCATGGACCGCCCCGCCCGTCAGCCGGTAGATCAGAAAACTGTCCACCGTACCAAAAGCTAGCTCGCCATTGTCAGCGCGCTCCCGCGCCCCGTCGACCTCATCCAATATCCAGGCGGCTTTGGTAGAGGAGAAATACGGATCCAGTAGAAGCCCAGTCTTGGCGGTCAGATCAGCCTCCGCGTATCGTTCTTTAATACCGCGGCAGATATCCGCCGTGCGCCGGTCCTGCCAGACGATTGCATTATATATGGCTTTCCCCGTTTTACGGTCCCAGACAAGAGTCGTTTCCCGCTGATTGGTAATGCCGATGCCTGCGATTGTTCCATCGGCGGATTTGGCAAAATCATAAGCCTGTTTCAACGTATCCAGCGTGGTCTCCCAGATAGCCTCTGGATCGTGCTCTACCCAGCCATCCGCCGGATAAATTTGCGGGAATTCTTTTTGCGCCGTGAACAAAATAAGTCCGGCTTCGTCAAATACAAGGGTCCGGGAACTGGTGGTCCCCTGATCAATGGCAAGAATAAGATGTGTCATGAGGGCTGTTTCCTACAGAGCGCCTTAGATTTCAAGGGCTTCCTTATCATTGAAATTTCACTTTTCTTTGTTCTATTTTTGTGCTAGACGTCCCGAACCGAGAGGGGCTTCGGGGCGATGAAGTACAAAGCATTTATCAGTTATTCCCACCGGAATGAGCGGTGGGGAAACCGCCTGCACAGGCGGCTGGAAACATATCGATTTCCAAAAAAACTTGTTGGAACCACCACCGGCAAAGGCCGGGTGCCTGCGGACATAAAACCCGTCTTCCGGGACCGGGAAGAGCTGAGCGCCGGGGCCAATCTGGGCGAGGAAATCCAGAAACGCCTGCGCGAGTCTGAAAATCTAATCATTCTTTGTTCGCCCGAGGCTGCCAATTCCCACTGGGTCAATGAAGAAATCCTCTATTTCAAACGCTATAACGATCCCAACCGAATTTACGCCTTTATCATTTCTGGCGAACCCTATAGCGGCGGCGCCGATGAGTGTTTCCCTGAGGCTTTACGCTATGAGCTCAACAACGACGGCACGCTCTCGGATAGGCCAGCCGAGCCCCTGGCCGCCGACGCGCGGGATCAAGGGGATGGGCCCCGGGTCGCCCTTTTAAAACTTCTATCAGGCATGGCTGGGCTTGGCCTGGATGATCTGATTCAACGAGACCTTAAACGGGCCCGGCGCCGCGTGACTTGGATCACGGTCAGCGCCCTGTCCGCCATGTTAGTCATGGGTTCATTGACCTGGCTGGCCATGGACGCGCGACAAGAAGCCGACGCCCGCCGGAACGATGCGGAGGGGCTCATCGAATTTATGCTGACAGATCTGCGGGACAAGCTGGAACCGGTCGGTCGGCTGGACGCGCTCGATTCGGTCGGACAAAAGGCGTCGGAGTATTACTTTGATAACAAGAAATCTGATGCTGATGATTTTGGCCGGCAAGCGCGTGTGTACCATCTATTAAGTGATGTGTATTTTTCAATCGGGGAAATAGATCAAGCAGGCGAATACGCCAAAAAGTCTTTCGAAATTACCGAAAGTCAAATCAAGAGCAATCCTGTCAATGGGGATAGGCTCTTTGAGCACATGCAAAGCATATTCTGGGTGTCCATGATCTACCGGCAAAAACCAGAGGATATTACGAAGGCGATGAATTACAGGAAAGACTATCTTAGCCTGGCAGAGAAGCTGGACGAAATTGAACCAGAAAGTGAGCGAAGCACATTGGAACTCGGCTATGCTCATCAAGGCATCGGCGATCTGCACGTAGATTTAGCCAGACAATTTTACAATGTTGAACAAAAACGATCCGCTAAACAAGCGAATGAGGCCGTTCAAAAGTACGAACAAGCCCTCGCGTATTTTGAGGACTTAAGCGATAGATTTCCTGAAAATTCTGCCTACCAGATAAAGCGTTTAAATTGTTTGGGCTTACTAGCTGCCAGCCATTGGTATTCTGGTGACTTATCAGAAATGCAGAAGCTACGGCTACAGAAATATGAACTGAGTAAAACTCAATTGAATGCCCATCCATCGGACTATTCGATCTTGCAACAATTCGCCGTATCCCAATTCGAAATGGGCAATACATATTACCAGCAAAAAAAATATGATACTGCGGAACAATGGTATGAGGACTACCAAAGTTCGGTTCTCAAATTGAAAGACCGTGACCCGAGAAATATCGATTATATCAAACTTCTACAGAATTATCAGACCCAAAAAAGGGCCGTCAAGAAAGCGCGTGAAAAACTCAATTCTCAATAGGGGGCATTATGAAAAAACTTTTACTATCAACCGGGGTAGGCCTACTCGCTGTTTTATCCGGCTGTAAGGGCGGGGAAGAAAATCTGACCAACCTTGCAAAGGTTCCAGATTCCAGATTAGTTCCGGAGCACTTAGCCGATTTCAAAAAGAAAATTTTGAATTTCAAAAAGGAATGCTTTTACGACAACAGCCGTCAATCCTCACGGAAAAAGCCATCATATTCGACATTTCCAAGAGACTTTAAAGCGGGCTACCAACACTATGAATTGGTTGGTATGGATGTCGAAGACAATTTTCCAGTTCGCTACAGACTCAAGAAAGCCTCGGCCACTTATCGGGCTTTGACCAATGCCGATAACGGCCTTTTGAAAGAGTTGAATTTTGATAGATACGATAAGACCTTATTGGTACAGAGGGATGAAGGCGCTGACCCTGAAACCATATCTAGCCAGGTCCAGCGGTCTTTCATCAATGCACCGATTGGCGATTTTGAAGAAGTTCCCGTGGCAGACTATGTCAATATTACAGGGCTGCCAGAAAATCCGCTTAATTTGGGTTTTTTCTATTACAGCAATGTTACGTTTCGCATTGTGGACTCTAACCTAACATTTTCCAACTCGGTTCCCCATAGGGTGGCCAGTGGAAATCAAAGCCGACAACGATATGTACCGCCCTACTACAACCTAACTTTGACCGAAGATCAGAAGACTTTGAACTTTGTTTATATGAGTCATCCAAAACTGATCACACCTAGAGACTGCGCTTATGCGTATGATCTGGCGCTTATCGCGAGGCGTGGAAATGGGGTCAATCAATTTATTTTGGATCCAGGCGAAACAAATGACGGAACACCACCTCCGCATGAACCGCCAAGCGGAGGCGGATGGCCATAGCGCACAAAGAAATAACTAAAACAAAATAGGCAAGTTGGCGCATGGCCAAATTTAGGAAATGGAGAACACTATGAAAAAACTTTTGATCGCCCTTTCGATTGGGGTGGCCTTGCCGGTTAGTGTATTGGCCTACCAAACCAATACAGATCAGCACCAACCGCACTATAACTATGACGGAACACAACGGTTCTCGGAAAAAACAATCGAGACCAGTCCGGATTGCTATTACCGACATGAAGC
>CALDSY010000210.1 GCA_937924355.1 uncultured Caulobacterales bacterium | reverse complement strand
TCTTGGCGCTCGATATCTTTTTCGATTTCCGGGTCTTTGGTTGAAATCTGATATTCCCGCACATCCGTCAGAGCAATGTCCACATGATCGGTCGAGAAGAACCATCCTTGCCAGAACCAGTCGAGATCAACAGCAGAAGCATCTTCCATGGTCCGGAAGAAATCGGCAGGTGTTGGGCGCTTAAATTTCCAGCGCCTCGAATATTCTCGGAATGCATAGTCAAACTGTTCACGTCCCATAACGGTTTCCCGCAAAACGATCAGCGCAGCCGCCGGTTTCGAATAAGCATTTGGGCCAAATTGCAAAATCTGATCCGATTGCGTCATGATCGGAACTTGGTTGGAGCTGGTCATATACCGCGTAATATCGTCCAAAGGATTTTGTTGGTTTCGGATGATAGGGAAGTTTTCTTCCCACTCATATTCCGCCATATATTCTAGGAATGTGTTGATCCCTTCATCCATCCAAGTCCACTCCCGTTCATCTGAGTTGACAACCATTGGAAAGTAGATGTGCCCGATTTCGTGGATAATCACCCCGATCAAACCATATTTGATGCCGCGAGAATAGGTGACGTCGCCTGTGGCCTCATCCTTTGACGGGCGATAGCCGTTAAAGGTGATCATGGGGTATTCCATACCGCCCCGTTCCCAAGAATTGACCGATTGGGCGATAGGGTAAGGGTAATTGAAGGCAAATCGGTTATAAACGTCCATTGTATGTACGACAGAATGGGTCGAATACATGGACCAAATGGGTTCGGCTTCTTTGGGGTAGAAGGACATTGCCAAAACCTCAGGATTCTTTTCGTCATCCTGTTTGAATGTCATAGCATCCCAGATATATTTTCTGGAGCTGGACCAGGCGAAATCTCGGACATTTTCCGCTTTGAATTGCCAGGTTTTCGTGCCGCTGGCCTTGGTTTTTTCTTTTTCCTCAGCCTCTTCAGGGGTCACAATAAAGGTAATCGCCTCTTCATTGGCCTTTTTGAGGCGATTTCGCTGTTTTGCGGTCAGCACATCATCCGGGTTTTGCAAAACACCGGTTGCGGAAACAATATGGTCTGACGGGACGGTCAGATTAACTTCGTAATCACCGAACTCGAGAGTGAATTCGCCGCGCCCTAGAAACTGGCGGTTCTGCCAGCCCGTATAGTCCGTATAGGCCGCTAGACGCGGGAACCACTGTGCCAGCCCAAAAATATAATTGTCATCGTCTTCGAAATATTCGTAACCGCCACGACCGCCAATGACCTCTTCGTCAATGATGTTGTGATCCCAGTCGATGGAGAATTCGAAGGTTTCCCCTTGTTGTAATGGCTCATCCAGCTCGATACGCAGCATTGTGTCATTGACTGTGTAGTCTAAGGCGTCGCCATCCTCTGTTTGGATGGCTTTAAACTCAAACCCATATTCCCGGTCTTCAAAGCCTTGAAAGCGTTCAAGCGCAGCAAAACTATAGCTGTCACCGCCACTGGCACGGTCACGGCGGGTGCCGACAGCGCTGGAGGTTTCGCTTCTGCGGGCTAATGAACCATCCTTAAAGCGGTTTTGATCGAGCGCGAGCCAGAGATAGGTGAGGGTGTCCGGAGAATTGTTCGTATAGGTAATATCCATCTCGGCAAGGATACGCTGTTTGTCCTCATCCAATTGGATATCCATGACGTAATCGACTTTTTGCTGCCAATACATGGGACCGGGTGCGCCCGAGGCGCTCCGATACATGTTCGGGGATGGTAGCGCACTGCCCAGTTCTCGAAATTTGGCCGCATTATCCGTTTCTGTGCCGATCGGACTTTGAGCGTAACTTGAAATAGAAATAGCGAGCGACAGAATAGCGCTGGAAAGTATTGTTGTCTTCATGTGTAGTATCCCTCTTAGGATACATACTAGAATTGCATTTTTGAAATGTTAATTACGGAGTTTTTATAGGCGATTATGGCCTCTGAATTTCGCCCTGTGGGCGAGATCATGCATGGCCAGAATGGGGTGGGCGTTTCTGAAGGCATGACGGCCCAGTATTTTGGCACGTGCTTGCTTTTTCTTTTCTTGGTGCCGCGATGTCGCGATGCGAGCGGCGACGGTCATCAAATTGTAATCGTAAAGGACTTTTTCGCGCGCCGCCTGGATCGCCGGGAAGCGTGTTTTATACAGGTCATCTTTGAGGGTCTTTTCTATGATTTCCAAGGCTTCTTCAGGCTTGAAGATATCTATCGGCACGTAACTTTTCGGGTCAAAATAATCGCTAATATTACTTGGCCCGTAGTAAAATGGCAGGCAGTAGGCGAGAAAACTATCCGCTATTTTTTCGGTCCAGTAATGCGGGAAAATATGGTTCTCAATCGCAAGGTGATATAGGTAGTTATTCATGGCCTCGGCTTTGTCATTTACTGGCCGGATTCCCCGTCCGAACCAGTCAAACTTATCGCCGAGTTTGTTATTCAGAAACGCTGTTAGGTCATAACGCGCTTTTAGAGTTTTCGACATTTGCTTGTCAGAACAAACTGTTGAAATAACAGTGTTTTTATCTGGAATGGGCATCGCGCGTAATTCATCGAGAGTGACGTAGTTGTGGTCATCTTGATTCAAAGGGCGTCCATAAAACCACCGGATAGGTGAGACTTGCAAAATATGATTATTGTGGTTGATAATTTCGCTGGGCTGAGCGCTTAAAACATGGCCGTATTGCGAGAGAAATTTAGGTCCGTATATTTTGATCGCGGAGGGTTCTTGAGTGATCAATAAGGTGTTGTCGCGATGGCAGTCCAGCGGTTCGGAGCGCGTGGACCGGACGGACCCTGACGGGTACATCAAATCCTCATAGACGACCAGCCAGTCATAATCGCGAGCGTCGGGATCAAAGGTAAATTCGCAGCCATCTACGACAGGAATTTGGCCTGGAAAAAGCGCTGCCCAATAGGCGGGGTTTTGCTCCGGACGAATACGCCCAGAGAATTTAATACGCAGTTTTTGTGACACGCTTATTCAGCGCGCATAGCGTCTCGAAGCGGTCTGAATTCAGCCGTCTCATACCAATTTGGCCAATCCTGGGAGTTCGCCAACTCGTATCCCAGCTGGAACAAAATTTCCGACGTTTGTTCGATACCCGATAGGTCCCAGCTATTGTCATACTCGTCAGCGGGCTTGTGATAGCGCTCTTGACGGTAAGTATCATCAAAGTTGATGCCGTATTGTTTGCCGTGCACGATATGGTCGATCCCGCTGTCTGAGTAGATCATTGGAACGCCCAATTTGGCCAGGCTAATGTGATCGGAACGGTAAAAATATCCGGCCTCAGGCGTGGGATCCGGCGCGATATACATGTCGCGGGGCTCAAGAATAGCTTTCAAGCGGTCCTCAAGCTGTGATGAACCATAGCCAATCACGATCATATCCTTTGTTTGCCCGACGGGCAGGATTGCATCGATGTTAATTCCGGCGACCGTTTGTTTCAGGGGAACTATGGGTTTCGCGGCATAATACGCAGACCCTAATAGGCCAGACTCTTCGGCGGTGACCGCCACGAAAATAGCTGACCGTTCGGGCTTTCCTTGTTGAACAAAAGCCTGTCCGATTTCCAGTACGGCGGCTGTACCTGTCGCGTTATCAACCGCGCCGTTGTAAATTCCGTCTTCGACACCTTTTTTCATTGGAATATGATCCCAGTGTGCCATGTAGAGCACATATTCATCTGGATATTTAGTTCCGGTCACGCCGCCAACGACATTTCGAGACTTTGTTGCCTCAACTTTTTGATCGATTTGCGCATCTAGAGTTAGATT
>CALDSY010000209.1 GCA_937924355.1 uncultured Caulobacterales bacterium | reverse complement strand
GGCCTGCGAGCTACCGCAAAGATGGCAGGACAGACCATATTTTGCCATTGGTGAACTTGGTTTTGGCACCGGGCTGAATTTTCTAGAAACTTTGACACTCTGGCAAAGCCACAGCCAGCCGGATCAAAGGCTTCATTACGTGTCCATTGAAAAATATCCGCTTGATAAATCCCAATTATTTGAAGCGTTGAAATTCTGGCCCGGCGACCTGTCCATAAAAATGCTGCTGGTTAAAAACTGGCCCGGCCGGCTCAAAGGAATTCATACCCTTCATTTTGACAATCTGCACCTGACGCTCATTCATGATGATGTGATCTCAGGACTTTCAGAATTAGACGGAAAAATAGACGCCTGGTTTTTGGATGGTTTCAGTCCGTCGAAAAATCCGGATATGTGGAGCCCCGCGGTCATGGACCAATTGGCGCGTTTGTCGAACCCCGGGGCCAAGCTTGGAACTTTCACGGTCGCCCGTAAAGTCCGCGACGGGTTAACCAATGCGGGATTTGACGTGGCAAAGAAACCTGGCTTTGGCCGCAAAAGAGATCGGCTAGAAGCCTGTTTCCCCGGAAAGCAATTAAAATCCGAACAAGCCACAAGACCTGTGATCATCGGAGCCGGTATCGCCGGGGCGTCCCTAGCCTATAGTTTTGCGCAGCGGGGTATTCGGGCGGTCATCATTGACCCAAGTAACAACACGGCCGCCAGTGGCAATCCGTCGGCCATTATCAAACCCAGGCTTGATCTGCAGGACCGCCCAGAGAGCCGGTTCTTTTTATCCAGCTATCTTTATGCGCTCCAACGTTATCAGGATTTACGGTGCATTCTTGAAAATACGGTCGTTCACAAATGCCCGAGCGAGAAAGAGTACAGCCGGTACCAGCGCCTCCTGGCTCAGCAGGTCCTACCGGCAGACCATTTCCACATAAATGACCAGAAAAATTTTGTTTTTCCCGAGGCCGTGATTATCGACCCGGCTATGGCCAGAACCCGGTCCTTAGAGGATGTTGAATTTATTCCGGGTGCGGCCCAAACATTCACAGATGGTCAGGTTTTCAATGGGGATGGAACAGTTCTGGCCGAAGGTACTCATATTTTTTGGACCTGCGGTTTCGGTATTCGGTCCCTGCCTCAATTTTCCCATTTGAATTTGCGTTACAGCCGAGGCCAGCTGAGCTGGATTAAAGGTGCCCTGCAAATGACGACCACTTATGGCGGCTATGGAATTCCATTACGGGGACAAACACTTTTGGGCGCAACCCATAAACGTCTTGATGACAGGTCGCCATTTGAACCGCGTCCAGAGGACGACCTAGAGAACTTCGAAAAATTTGAGGCCGCTTTCGGTGTCCGGCCTATTCCGGCTCATATTCCGTCACGGTCGAGCGTTCGAGTGACGACCGCGTCTACCCTGCCCCTAATTTTTGGGGCTAACTCGGAATGGGGATTGACCGGATTAGGTTCGAGGGGTTTTGTTTTTGCCCCCTTACTCGCAGAAGCCATGGTCGCCCATATTTGTAACGAGGTTCTGCCGATTTCGCAAAGCGTGTGGACGCGCTTTCGAGCGAGAGAGAAAGCCCAACTCGAGAGCGCGTCCTAAAAAGACCCCCGATTGCTGATATCGGAGGTCCAGTTTCTTCCCATTGATGGGATGGGTTTTGTTAAAACCGAATTGTGAATTGCTTATCGCCCTTGGTGACCCAGGTGATCCCCAATTTAGGGGTTTCACTGGCCCGACGAACAACGCCGTCTTTGGTGATTTCTGTTGTAACAGCGCCCGTTGAAATTTCTAGGGCTTGCGGGGCGACCGCTTGACCACCTGTTCCTATAACCCCAAGGGCAGCTAGACCTAATATAATCGATTTTACCATTGTCTCTCTCCTTACTCTGGCGTTGGGAAACCTAGTTTTCCAGGTCTCGGAATTCACGGCGTAAGCGCCATTCTTTTGAGGTGACGGACCGTTCCAGATCCTGAAGTCTTTCCTCAAGTGAGCGGAACTTTGATTTCACATCTCTGAATGATGCCGTCCGAACACTTGCTTGCTCCGCATAGTCGTCTTCTTCATAGCGGCGACGCTTTTTGTGCTTCTTCTTGGCGGCTTTAGCTTCACGGTATTCCCGGTAATAAGGCGCACGCTTGTCCGAAGGAATGCAGATCCAGAGAATTGGATAAACAATAACCGTCAGTCCGGTGAAAATCAGAAGTAGGATGAAGATCACCCGTACAATGACCGGGTCAAGGCCCAGATAGTCACCGAGACCGGCACAAACACCGCCCAGAATACCATCAATTTTGTTACGTCTTAGGCGATGGGGTCCGGCATACTCATATCCGTCATCATTGCCTTCCCAGTTCATGTCGTGCAGACCTCTGTGCACAGGATTTTTATATCGTCTTGTCATGGCTCTCTCTCCAGTTAGGGATTTCGTCATCCAGAATGTTCTCAAGTACGGCAACGCGCTGGTCGAGAATGTCGGCGCGGCGGGACATTTGATCCAATTCCGCGACCTGGTCCTCACTCATGAAGTTCATCATCTTCTCTTTGTGCTTTAGATAGATCTTCAACCAAGCGGTTCCGAATACAGCAACAATGGCAACGATCGGTATAAGCGCTTCTATAACTAACATTAAACTCTCTCTTTAATGGCGGGCCCGGTGGGAGGGGGAAAACCGGGCCCTGTTTATGGGATGGGTTTAACCCGCGACCTTTTTAGGCTTGCTGCCCTTGCCCAGGCTGGCCTTAAGAGCGTTCAGCTCGCTCTCGATGGCTTCATCGGCTTCGAGTTGCGCGAACTGGCTTTCCAGGCTTTCACCGCGGCCCAGATCAAAAGCTTCAACTTCGGCTTCCAGCTGATCAACTTTGCGCTCCATACGCTCATAGCGCGACAGAGCATCTTCAACACGGTAGTCCGTCATCTTGGACCGCATCTTGATCTGGTTCTTGGCAACGGAACCGCGCATCATGAGGGCTTTGTGCTTGGCACGGGCCTCATCCAGCTTGGTTTGCAATTTAGCCAGGTCAGCATCTGCCTTGGCAACCGCTTCGTCCAGAATTTCGATTTCGCGTTCGACGACTTCGGCCATGGACTCAGCCTGCTGTTTGGCTTGCAGAGCACCCCGCGCCAGATCTTCGCGATCTTTTGTCAAAGCGACCTCTGCCTTTTGGGCCCAGTCATCAGCTTTTGATTTATAGCTCTCGACTTTGCGGCCTAGCTCTTTGCGTTCGGCAATATTGCGGGCGGCGTCCGTACGGACTTCAACCAGCGTGTCTTCCATTTCCTGGATGATCAGTCTGGCGATCTTCTCCGGGTTCTCGGCCTTGTCAATCATGGCATTGAGATTGGAATTAATGATGTCGCCCATGCGTGAAAAAATTCCCATTTTTATCTCCTTTACTTACCTGTTCTCTAGACAGATGGGGCTAAAATATTGTCGCGATTAGAAATCCGGCGGCAAAAAAGCCCCAACATTCCATTTTGCGGGTGGAAAGGTAGCGGACGAAGCGCACGCCTTTTGCGCGCCACTCATCTGCTCTGTTGGAGGCCGCATACTCGTCCTCGAGCATGCGGTCCCAATCATCTCTGTGGTGTCTTGCCACTGGATCGGCTCCTAAAAACCAAAACCGACAAGACGGGTTCCGCCAGAGCGGACGGAAAGTGCCGAGCTCCGGCGCCGGCTGCGCACTGCACGAACCGGGGTGGTCACATCGTCAGTCAGGGCCGGGGTGCCGGATGGGCTGTTAATGTGACCTGCGTCTAAATCAAAAGTACGAAAGGTCATCATTTCTCTCCTAGTTGTCTCTCTCGTTGGTGTCTTGCGACATGTCCGGGGTCCCAATGACCTCTGACAACTGAATACTGCCCAAATCCCCTCAACTTGTCGAATTTATTTAAGTGATTGTTTTTATTGTGTTTTATCAATATTTAACTTTGAGAATTAATTGCATATAGTATTTTTTACTATATTTTAGGCTTGTTGATTACACTAATTTCGCATACATTACCAAATATGGCCAATATACCCCCTCAGCTGATCGGAGAATCGCCCGAGTTTCACGCCTTGTCGGACTGGATTTCCGACATTGCGAGCCTGGATCTCCCGGTTTTGGTGCTTGGAGAGGCGGGAACCGGCAAAGAAATGATCGCCTCACGTCTACATTTCCTATCCCCCCGTTGGGAACAGAGCTTTTATGCCATCAATTGCTCCGCCTATTCGGAGATCGATTTAATCCATTATATATTCGGGTCAGAGCGAAAAACGGCACTTTTGGAACAAGCCGAAGGCGGCACACTCTTTATAAATAATATTGAGCACCTGTCTGAGACCATGCTGGAGCGCCTTTCACGCATGGTTGAGTACCAATCCTATCGGCCAGCAGACGACGAGGATATGCGGTCTGTCGATATCCGTTTTATCTTCTCTGGTGACCCGGCCAAGATTGCGACGTCGGAACGCCGGGATCAATTATCGACCTTCTTGGACCGGCTATCGACGGATGTGGTCAATATTCCGCCCCTCCGAGACCGGAAAGCCGATATTATCCCGCTCATGATGCATTTTGGGGCAAAGACAGCCTCAAAGCTCGGGGCCGAGCAATTTCCCGGGGTCGGACCCGAGGCACTTGAAACTTTGCTGGATTATGACTGGCCGGGTAATATGCGCGAGCTCAGGCATGTGATCGAACGGAGCACGGCGCGGGCCTTTCTCCAGGACGACACGCTTAACACCCCCATAGCCAATATTATCTTTAACCCGTTTAGAAGAGCGGTGCGTGTGGCGCCGGAGGCAGCGAAAAAACAAGACGACAGGCCAGAACACACCCCGACAGCACCCCAAACCACGAATTTCAATGACCGGGTTTTGATTTTTGAACGGG
>CALDSY010000208.1 GCA_937924355.1 uncultured Caulobacterales bacterium | reverse complement strand
TGTTCAAAAGCTGGTCCTTGGATCGGTTATATCTATCGCTGTTGGAGGTGTCGCGCACGCGCAGGATGACGCCGTTGCTAACTATGCAAAATTACTCGACAAGCGCCACGCGCTGACAGTTCAGGTCAAAAAACTTGAGCTGGATGTTCAAACTCAAGAGGCCAAAATTGCGGCCCTGAGAGAAGAGATCAAAGCTATTCCTGGCGTGAAGAATTCTGTCCCTGATCTCGTTCAACAGATGGTCGCTTCTTATGCGGCCGAATATAAAATTGACCCGCCTTTCAATGCGGCTGAGCGCAATGACCGCCTTGTGAAATTGCAGGACCAGCTGAAGGACGGGAGCTCGACGCCTGCGTCTATGCTGCGCCGTGCCCTCGGGATGTATGAGGCTGAAGTCAATTACGGTATGACCGTTGAGCAATATCCGGGCAATCATCCACTCGAGGCGCGCGCCGGATGGCGTTTGACGGCTTGTCAGGAAAGCCTCCTGAACGAAGCCTGTAATGTAACCTCGGACATGAAGGAAAAAGTCCGGGACAAGACGGGTAAGGATTTTGACGCTCTGGATCCGTTTAATGAGCGGGACGCGGCCGATATGAAGGCCATGGTCAAGCAGTTTGATGAGGAGCGGAAGCTTTTCGACGGAAACTACCTCCGGGTTGGCCGTCTGGCGCTGATATATGCGGATGTTGATGGTGCTGAAGTGCTCCAGTTTGACGTCAAGGGAAAGCGGGAGGCCATTGCGGCCGGTGAGTCTGATCCCCAGGAAAATTGGATCACGGTCGAGGGGGCAGATCAGATTTCTTTATTCCGAGCTGTGAAGATGGCCAAGGGTGAGGCGGCTGTGGACGTCATGAAAGTCCCGGTTATCGTCGCCGAATGATGAATTTAAAGAATTTTGCAAGCCGTATGGGTTGCAAAAAATGGCGTGTTTTATGCCGCCCATACGAACAGCTCACCTAGTGGGTAAACAAATGAAACTAAGTTGGAAGGAAACCATGTCGAACTTAAAAACAGCAAAATGCATTTTGTTGGCGGGGATTGCCACGGTTGCTTTTGCGCCTTCAGCCTCAGCTCAGCTGGATGAAGCGCTTCGAGAAGCACGGCAGTCAACGCAATCAAGTGCTGCGTCTCAGCAAACGGTTGAGCGTTTGGACGATGAAGCTGGAGATATGCAGCGCGAGTATTCTGCCCTGTTGCAGCGTAAGGATAGCCTGGACATTTTCGTGAAGCGTCAGGAGCTATACCTTGAGTCGCAGACAGATGAAATTGCCTCTTTAAGAGAGCAATTGACAACAGTCGAACAGACCAAGCAAGATCTCGTGCCTATGATGATTCGTATGGCTGTTGCGCTGGAAGAGGAAATTCGGAAAGACTATCCGTTTAACGTTGAGCGTCGCCTAGGTGATGTGCACCGCGTTATGGAAAACCTGTCGGATCCATCTATTCCCCCAGTTGAGCAGTACCGTCAGATTTTGACGGCTTATCAGAACGAAGTGACTTATGGGCAAGGCGTCAACTCTTACGAGGGACCGCATCCGGAAGATGCGCAGCGCACAGTCGATTTTCTACGTTTTGGCCGTGTTGCCTTCGTTTATATGACGAAAGAGGAAGACGAAATTAGGTTTTATGACCTCGGCTCCAATAGTTGGGAATCTGTTGATTCCGGTCTTGCGCTACAAATGCGTCAGGCAATTCGGATGGCTAAAGGTGAAGCTACTCAGGGCATGGTCAGCGTACCAGTCAAGATAGCTCAATAGGAATTTGGGGGTATTATTAAAATGAGAAATCCAATGAAAATTTTAAAATCATGCATGGTCGCGCTAATCGCCGCGTCTGCATTTATCGCAACGGTGCCTGCTTCCGCGGAAGCTCAGACCGTATCAGATGTTTTGCGCCAAATCCGCACGGATTCGGCAAAAGTTCTGCAGGAAAATCGTGAAAGAGAGGCGAAATTCCGCTCCGAGCGTGACAGCCGCTCGGGTCTTCTGTCCGAAGCCCGGTCCGAGCTGCGCCAGTTAGAAGCTCGTGAAGCTCAAATTCGTGGCCAGTTCGGCCGCAATGACGGTCTGATTGCCCGTCTTACTGCCGAACGTGATGCAGCGACTGGTGAGTTTAGTGAAGTTTTCGGTCTGTCCCGCACAAAAGCCGGTGAATTCCGCGCCACTCTGGACAACTCCATGGTGTCTGCTGAAATGCCAGGCCGGACAGCTGAACTCGCGAAGATCGCCGAATCCAAGGCGCTTCCGACAACAGATCAACTCAATCTTATGTACACGACCATGTTGGACGAAATTCGTGCCCAGCGTGAAGTCAAAACCTTCCAAGCGCCTGTCGCCAACCACAATGGTGGTGAGCCTGTGGATGTTACGCGCGTCGGACCATTTGCTGTCTTCACAAAAGGCGGCGGTGAGTTCCTGAGCTACACATCATCTGCGGCGTCTCGAGGTCAGTTGCCACTGTCCATGCCGAAACGTCAGCGCGGTGGTGAGCCGAATGCGGCTGCTGAGCGCGTCGGTGCCGCAGGCGCCGGCGACGTAGTTTACGCGCCAATCGACCCAACACGGGGATCTTTGGTCAAGACCTTTGACCGCTATCCGACAACAATGGAGCGGATCAATCAAGGTGGCTGGATTGGCCGTCTGATCTTGGGCTTGCTGGCCATTGGTGCCCTGTTTGGTATCCTGAACATTCTGCGTCTGATGGCTATTTCAGCTGCCGTGCGCGGCCAGAAGCGTAAATCACAGCCAGGCAAGAACCCGCTGGGTCGTGTCATGTCAGCCTATGAAGGTGTTAAAGACCGCGGCGGCGACGCTGTTGAGCTGGCTATTGATGAGGCTATCTTGAAAGAAACACCTAAGCTGGAATTTGGCTTAAGTCTCTTAAAGCTGGGTGCAGGTATTGCGCCTCTTATGGGTCTTCTCGGTACGGTTACCGGTATGATCAAGACCTTCCAGGCTATGACAATCTTCGGTACAGGTAACGCCCAGACAATGGCCGGCGGTATTTCGGAAGCGCTTGTTACGACCATGTTAGGTCTGATTGCTGCGATCCCGCTTCTAATCCTTCACAGCTTCTGTTCTTCTTTGGCCCGTGGTGTTCAATCCACGCTCGAAGAGCAATCCGCTGGTATCGTGGCTCGCCACGTTGAGAACCGCGGCGCCTAAGGCGCCGCTCCACTGGGAGGAAAACAATGGAACTTCTCAATCCGGTAAACGCGCTGGCTAGTCTCCAGCAGTTTCTAAATAGCGGCGGACCTGTTCTGCTCGCTATTATGATCCTGGCGTTTTTCCTCTGGGCCTTTATTTTTGAGCGCATCGCTTACTATCAAGTCGGACACAGATCTATGCTGCGCCGTCTGAAGAGTGAGTGGGGTGCCCGCGAAGATAAATCATCCTGGAGAGCCTTGGCGATCAAAGATGAGCTGATCTCGGAGGTGAAAGCCAATACGTCGCAAAACGTCGATATTATCAAAACTATGGTTGCTTTGGCGCCGCTTCTGGGTCTGCTCGGAACCGTCACAGGGATGATCGAGGTGTTTGATAAAATGGCTCTTTCCGGGTCATCCAATGCCCGCGATATGGCTGGCGGTATCTTCAAGGCGACGATCCCCACCATGGCCGGCATGACCATCGCTCTGTCAGGGATGTTTTTCCCGACATATTTCGAGCGTCGTGCCCGTCGCGAAACAGCCAAATTCTCCGATGAATTAGGGAGACTCTAGATGCGTAAAGCCCGTAGAAAACTGGGAGATGACGATAGCGGTGTCGATATGACACCCATGCTCGACATCGTCTTCATCATGCTGATCTTCTTCATCGTGACGGCGACTTTCCTGAACGAAACTGGTCTTGATTTTACCCGTCCAGCGGATGGGGGAGGCCAGAGCTCAGGTGACCCAAAACCCGTGATTCCGGTCTATGTTGACGAACAGAGCCTCTGTTCTGTCGAAGGCTTCCCGCGGGAATGTACCGAGGTTGATATTGCGGTCGAAGGCCACTTGGCCAATAAGCCGGGTGCAACCGTTCTCATTCGCGTCCATTATGCGGCGGATCACTATGTTCAGGTCATGTTGAAAGACCGATTTACCAAGCGAAACCTCAAAACCAAGTTCGAGGTTGTTGGTAAAAGCGGCTAGATATTGACTTTAACGTTTTAATGTAATAAGGTAACGACATGTCAAGAAGACGTTCAAGAATCGATGTGCAGGAAGAAGACACAGAACTGAACATGACTCCCATGCTGGATGTGGTGTTTATTCTACTGATTTTCTTTATTGTTACGACGGTATTCGTCAAACCCGCCGGTATTGAGCCGACGAAACCTTTTGCTGACGAAGATAAGGAATGGAATCCGACAATTCTGATTGCGGTCAATGAAATTGACGAAATCTGGATTGCTGACCAGCCCTATGAAGTCAACGAAATCCGCCCAATCCTGCAGTCCATGAAAGATGAGACGCCGGAAGCCACTGCGATCATTATCGGTGACCGCGAGGCATCATCTGGTGTTATCTGGGAAATACAGGACATGGTACAAGATCTGGAAATCCAGACTCGTGTATCGACCAAGTAAAGGAAGGTTAGAGTTATGAAGTCTCTGTTTAGATTTATCATTGCAACGCCGTTAGCGTTTCTGATCACGGTCGGTTTGTTCCTGTTTATGATCTTCTTGATCAGTGATGAATTCGAGGCCAAGGAAAAGCTTGAAGCTTTGGATTTTGAGATCAATCCGCAGGCTGAAGAAATTGTTGAGCGCCGCCGATCCGTGCAGCGCGCAACCCGCAGCCGGGATGTGGAAACACCACCACCGGCCCCGCGGATCGAAGTCGAAGAGGCAAGCCGTCCCGCTGAGGCCATTGCAACGGTAACAGGTGCGGTCCCGGAATTCGAAAAGCCACAGCTTGACCGGAAGGACTTTAAAATTCAGGTCAGTGACCGGGATGCTCAGCCACTTGTGCGCATGCCAGGTAAGGTGCCGGACCGGGCTTTGCGCGATGGTAAATCAGGCCACTGCAAAATGCGCTTTGACGTGAACACCAGCGGCGTGCCGTTTAACATTAACGCCTATTTTTGCTCGCACAGCATGTTCGAGCGTGAATCAGTTCGCGCGACATCCAAGTTTAAGTACCGTCCTAAGATCGTTGACGGGAATTCGGTTGAGATGCGCGGCGTTGAAACCAAAATTACCTATCGTGTGACCGACGAGCGCGGGAACATTCTGCCGGAATAATTCGGCGGCCCAGACCTATTTCTCAGGAGATTTCCGACCATGAAATTGAAAAATACACTGATTAAGATTTCTGCAGCGGCCGCTTTGGCACTCAGCACATCTATGGTGGTCTCTACGACCTTTACACCGGTCGCCGAAGCCCAGTCCCCGGAAGGCCGTCAATTTGGCTCCGCCGCGGGTCAGATTGTGAATGACGCGCAGACTATGGCGCAATCGCAGCAATATAGCGCCGCGATTTCAAAGCTAAACGAGGCGATCACGCTGCCAGAACTTAACGCCTATGAGCGCTCCACCATCTACTCCATGATGGGGGCCTATTATTACGAGGTTGATGATTTGGGCTCGGCGCTGTCGAATTACCAGAATGCGGTAAACGCTGGGGGTCTTCTTCCCAACGAGGTCGATTCTTACGAGAATAATATCGCACAGCTATTGATCGCCAATGGCCAGTATGTTGAAGGTGCGCAGCGTCTGGAAGCTTGGGTCCGTCGTCAGGGCCGGGAAGATCCGAAATATGTGCAGTATATCATGCAGGCATGGGTGCAAGCCGAGCAGTTTCAGCAGGCTTTACCGTGGGCGGAAAAATGGTTCCGCAATGCGAGCCCCAAAGAGCGTAAGCACTTTGATCTGCTAAACTTCCTGTATAATGATTTGGGCATGCAAGGCCGTCAGGCCGATATCATCAAAGAGATGATTGGCCGCTGGCCTGAAGACAAATCCCTTTGGGATAGCTGGATTTCGCTACTCTCTATGGGTGGTCGCGAGCAAGATGCGTTTGAAGTCAACAAGATGCTGTATTTGGCCGGTGCCATGTCCAGCGAAAACGACATCAAAAAGGTTATCGAGTATTACCAGTATTATGAGATGCCGTTCCAGGCCGCTCAGATTTTGGAAAAGGAAATGAATGCCGGACGCGTTCAGGCCGATGCCAAAAACCTGGTGCGTCTATCCGAGCTTTTCCGTCAGGCCCGCGAATATGAGCGCGCTCTGCCAATCTTGAAACGGGCGGCTGAAGCCTCAGGTCGGTCTAAGTCTTGGGCTCAGTACGGCGAAGCGCTGTACAATCAGGGCCGCTGTGAAGAGGCCGAATCCAATCTCAAGCGCGCCATGGATATGGGTTATGACCGGGGCAAGTCCTGGATGCTGATCGCCAATTGCCGTTACGAGCAGGGCCAGAAAGAAGAGCGTCCATCCTGTGTTAACACGACACCAGAACAGCGTATGGCAACCAATAAGGTTAAGTTTAATGAGCAGGCTTTGGCAGCTTTCCGCAAGGTACCTGCCACGGCTCGGGATTACCGGTCAGCGCAGAAGTGGATCGATTTCGTTTCGACTGAGAACAAGTCATTCGAAACCCGCTGTGAAGAGCGGGCCAAGCTGGCGAAAGACCTTTGCATGATCAAAATCGAGAACGCTTATAAGCTCGAGATTATTAAAGGTGGATTCATCCTCAAGGACGAAGACAAGCACTGTACGAAGTTTAAGGCAGAGTACGACGCGGAATACCGCTCTACAAAAAAATAGCCTCTAGTCATATTGAATAAAGACCCCGCCTTGAGCGGGGTTTTTTTGTGCGTGTTGATCCTTCCTTACTCGTAAATGTTATTTTGTTGCATTTAAGCGCTTTATGTGTTATATAGTAACCATCAATAGGGAAGATTTGATGCCAGTGACGTTACGAAAAACCATTATGACCCGACTCAATCAGGCTGTTCTGAGTGGCCTTGGCGGTGTGCTGATTGCCGCCGCATTCGCCGTGCCGGCCTGGGCTCAATCCAGCCCAGAGCGTCAGTTCGGAACAGCGGCGGGGCAAATCGTTGTGGAAGCCCAGGATCTGGCAAAGGCCAAAAACTATGGGGCTGGCGCTGCAAAACTAGAGGCCGCCATCCAGCTTGACGGCCTGAGCCCTTATGAGCGCGCGACGATCCACGGTATGCTGGGCTCATTTTACTATGAGCTCGATGACCTTGCGTCAGCCATATCCAATTTCGAACAGGCCATATTATCGGGTGGATTATCCGCCGAAGAAACCCGCGAATTTACCAAGCACAAAGCACTATTGATGATCGGATCTGGAGACTACCAAGAGGGCGCACGTCTTCTCCAATCTGTTGTGGCAACGCCGACAAACCCCTGCGGTCGTCACGCTGAGCCTATCTATCAGGCTTATATAAAGGCCGAGATATATGAGGACGCCTTGCCTTGCGCCGAGGCATGGTTTGCCGCTGCGAGCCCCAAAGAGCGCAAACACTATGATCTTCTGAACTTCCTCTATCATCATACAGACCGGCAGGGGCAACAAGCTGATCTGTTGAAACAAATGATTGGGCGCTGGCCTGATGATTTGCCGCTCTGGAATAATTGGGTCTCGCTTTTGGCCCAAAGCGGCCGTGATGAGGACGCCTTTGAGGTCAAAAAACTCTTATATTTAGCGGGCCGGATTACGGAGGAAGCCGAGATCAAAAAGGTGGTCGAGTATTACCAATATTACGACATGCCGTATCAAGCGGGACGAATAATGGAAATGGAAATGAATGCCGGGCGCGTCGTGGCAAATGGCGAAAACCTTGTGCGTCTTTCCGAACTGTTCCGGCAGGCGCGAGAATATGAGCGCGCCATTCCCGTTTTGAAAAAAGCGGCAGAGATAACAGGGCGCGGGAAAACCTGGGCGCAATACGGCGAAGCTCTGTATAATGAGGGCCGTTGCGAACAGGCCGAAGCCGCCTTCACCCGCGCCATGGATCTGGGATATGACCGGGGCAAATCCTGGATGTTTGTGGGAAACTGCTGGTATGAAAGCGGCCAATTAGAGCGTCGTCCGGAATGCGACGGGGCCATTGTGAAAGATCGAGACAATAGCCGGAAAATCGCGCTCAATGACAAGGCCATATCCTATTTCAAAAAAGTACCGGTAACGGCTAAAAATGCCGGTGCTGCCCGCAAATGGACAGAATTTGTCACCGCAGAAAACGACTCATTCGATCACTACTGCGCCGAGAGCGAACAGCTACGTATTGATCTCTGTTTTATGAAAATCGAAAGCGCATACAAAATGGAGATCATTCGCGGGGAGTTTTATCTGGCGCCCAAGGACCAATATTGTCTGGCCTATAAGGACGAATATGACAATCGCTACCGACGCGGTATTTGAAGTGAAAATGGGCTCTCTTGCAGGGGGTCCTTTTTTATTTGTTATACTATTGCATTTGGAGTCATTATATGTTATATAATAACTATTCCAAATAAGGGAGGAACGTTATGTTGATATCCAGAATAACAGGACCGGCCATTGGGGCCGCATTTATGGCAACGGCTTTGGGCCTGGTCATGGTCAAGCTGATTCATGTCGAGTTTGAGGCCGAACAAGAGCATGAACCCATTGCGATATATCTTGAGACAAAGGAAACGACGTTGCCAAAACCGATCGTCATCCACAAACCAAAGACCTATCAAAAGATTGATGTCCCGCCGCGCATAGAGGCGATAAAAGTCGATGATGTATCGCGGCCAACCGAAGAGCCCTTTGATTCCAGCAAAGTCAAAAGAGTTAAACTTGACCGCCCTGAGATTGAACTGAAAAAGGTAGATACAGCAACAATTGATAAAGAGGCTCAGCCCATTCAGCGCGTTGTGGCCAAAGTCCCGCGCAAAGCCCTCGAAGCGGGTCTCTCTGGGCATTGCCGGATGCGCTTTAATGTGGATACGCGCGGCAATCCGTTTGATGTGGTGGCATATCATTGCAGCCATAAAATGTTCGAGAAAAATGCTATCGAAGCCACCCGAAAATTCAAATACCTGGCTAAAATCAGGGGCGGTGCCGCCGTTGATATGATCGGGGTCGAGACCAAAATCACTTATAAGGTGAAAGACGAGCGCGGCCGTATATTGCCGGAAAGCTAACCCCTGAGCCCTCAAACCGGTAGAGTTGTAAGCTCGCGAAAAAAGGAGGTGTAAACCTCCCTCACTGCCCGGACCTTCCGTCCGGGCAGACCCTTTTAGGCTCCATTTTAACCACCCTTACAATTTGGATAAATTACAGTGCAGGGCTTTGACCGTCTCTGGTCTAGCTGTTAGATTCGCCGTCGCAACTTCATCATTTTCGGGATTGTTATGCTCATTGTCCGTTCTTTTTTACTGGCGCTGACCTTGGGGGTCGCGAGTCTGGCGATTAGCCATACGAGTTTTGCCCAAACGCAAACACGGACATTTTCCGTTGAGACCAAAAAGTCCATGGAGAAGGCGATGGGTTATATTTCCGATGGCAAATATTCCAAAGCCGAGAAGCGCCTCAAAGATGTGCGCAAAATCAAAGGCCTATCGCCTTATGAAATCTCGACGGTTGAACAAATGCTCGGTCAGGTGACCTATCAGGACAAAGACTATAAGAACGCCATTCGCCATTTTGAAAGCGCCGTTGCGGCCGGCGGTCTTCTCCCCAACGAGACTATAAATGCTGAACTGACAATTGCGCAGCTATATATCCGAACCAAACAATATGAGACCGGAGCGACCCGGATGGAAAACTGGCTACGCAAAACGGGTCGCCAAGATGTCAAATATCTCGAGGCTCTGGTGCAGGCCTTGGTACAGGCTGAAAAGTACGAGCGGGCATTGCCGTGGGCGGAACGCTGGTTCGCTGCGAAAAATCCCAAGTCCCGGAAACATTATGATCTGATGAATTATCTCTATCACACACTGGGCAAGCCGGACAAACAGCTGGGTGTCTTACAGGCGATGACGGTTCAATGGCCACAGGAACGCAAGCTTTGGGATCTACAAATCAGCGCGCTGGCGTCTCAGGACAAGACCTTTGAGGCTTATCAGGTCTATGCCAAGCTTTATGATATACAACTGCTGAACTCGAAAGAAGATCTGTCTAAACTGGTTCAATATCACGAATATTATAAACGCTATGATATTGCCGCCCGTATTCTGGAAACGGAAATGAATAATGGCCGGCTGGACCGTAGCGACAATAATCAAACCAAGCTGAGCCAGCTCAAGCGTCAGGCAGGTATCGCGCCTTAGAAGATGTCTAGTTTAGTCCTGCGGCGGTTACCGCAAAAGCATATTCCAGAGCGGTTTCTTTCAAGCTGTCATAACGCCCGGTTTCGCCCTGATGTCCGGCTTCCATATTGATTTTTAGCAGGATTGGCGCAGGACCTTTTTGATGGTCCCGAAGCAGGGCAGCCCATTTGGCCGGTTCCCAATAGGTTACCCTTGGATCGGTCAAACCTCCCGAAATAAACAAAGGCGGGTAATAGGCGTCTTTGACATTGTCATAGGGAGAGTAGTCCTTAATCCGGTCATAGGCCTCTTCGTCGATGAGCGGATTGCCCCATTCGGGCCATTCCGGCGGTGTGAGAGGGAGCGTATCATCACTCATGGTGTTCAGAACGTCGACAAAAGGCACAGCGGCGATCATCCCGCCCCAAAGCTCCGGGTCCTGATTAAGCGCGGCGCCGACTAATAGGCCGCCAGCCGAGCCGCCATGGGCAAAGAGTTTCCCGCGCTGAGTGTAACCGCTCTGGCAGAGTGCTCTTCCCACATCGACGTAATCGTTGAATGTATTGGTTTTCTTCTCCAGCTTTCCGTCCAGATACCACTGATATCCCTTGGCCATGCCCCCGCGAATATGGGCGACAGCGTAGACAAACCCCCGGTCTACCAAGGGCAAAATATGGGTGCGAAAGCCGGCTGCAATCGTGATTCCGTAAGAGCCGTACCCATAAAGTAGGCAAGGGGGCCGAGTGGTCAAATCCAGATCTGATTTATACAGCAAGGTAACGGGTACGGTCTCACCGTCCCGGGCTTGGATGTGCAGGCGTTCCGTTTTGTAATCACTTGAGCTATGCCCGCTGGGGATTTCCTGAGTTTTTCGGAGTTTACGCTCCCGGCTGTCCATATCGTAGTCAAAGGTCTGCGCGGGTGTTGTCGGCGAAGAATAGATAAAACGCATCCAGCGACTCTCATAGGGCTGATCGCCCTTGAGGCCCAAACCAAAAGCTTCTTCATCAAAGGCGATGTCATGGGCTTTGCCTGTTTTCATGTCGATAATCACAATACGGGGCAGGGCATTTTCCCGTACGAGATAAACCAGATGATTTGTATAGGCTTCCATACCCAAGATCAGAGATCCGGGTTTATGGGCGATGAAGGGCTCCCATTGACCGGGTGTGTCTAGGGGCGTTTTCATGATCTGAAAATCCACGGCCCCGTCCGCATTGGTTAGAATGTAGAAATTCTCGCCTTGTTCATGCAGGCTGTATTCCCGCCCGCTTTGCCGCTTTGCAAAGCATTCAGGCTCATTTTCGGGCGCGTGTGCGGGGATCAGCCAAATTTCGGTTGTTGTATGATTATGAGCGCTGATTTCGATGAAGGCCCTCGCATCGGTTTCCGAAACAGACACAAAAAATCCCGGATCGCTTTCCTGATAAACCAAGGTTTTATCTTCCGCTCCGTCAATATTCTGGCGAAACACAGCATAAGGGCGTTGGTTGTCATCCCGCTCTGTCCAAAATAAAGTGGCATTATCGGCGGCCCAGACGACACCGCCCGTACTGGTTTTAATGCCCGAGCTCTCCACCTGTCCGCTGGCCAGATCACAAAGAAAGATTTCGTAATTTTCTGAACCCTTATTGTCGAGGGCATAGGCGAGACGTTTATGGTCGCGGCTATGTACCACGCTGCCCAGGTCAAAAAACCCCGGATTTTCTTTGGCCAGAGCATCGGCATCCAGCAGAATTTCCTCTTCGCCGCCCGTATCGATATCGTCATTTGTTATTGGACGGCGGGCGTAAATCCCGTGCTGATCCCCGGTCCGGTACCGGTGGTAATAGGCATAATCGCCATCGGGCGCCGGTACGTCAGCATCATCGGCCTTCAAACGGCCTTTCATTTCTTGGAATATCTGGGTTTTTAGGGCGTCGAGCGGCTCTAAGACCGATTGCGTATAGGCGTTTTCCGCCTCCAGATAGGCGCGTATCTCTTTATCGAGCAAAGATGGGTCGCGCATGACCGCCTGCCAGTTTTCATCTTTCATCCAGGCATAGTTATCAGTGCGGCTCCGGCCAAGCTGGCTTATCTTTTTTGGCTTTTTAGCAGGTGAGGGGGGTTTAGATGTCAGACTAAAAGGCATAATGATTCCTATTGCAGGCGCGAAACAGGTGAGGTTTCAAACCGATTCAAGGGACGAATTTGGTCACCCTTAGTTAACGAAGTCTGACTATCTATAAAGGAAGTTTGCAAAGAGAATGAAAATGCAGCCACAATCTGCTCTTGAACTGACGGAAACCACCGCCGCCAAACCTTTGGAGGCGGAGGATATTCGGCGGCAGCTCGCTAAAAGGCTGGCTGATGTTATCTGTATTCCTGAAAGCCAGCTAGCTCCACAGGAACGTCACATGGCCGGGGACGTTCTGGTCGAGCTTCTGCGAGAAGCTGATGTGGAACTTCGGGAGAATGCGGCCAAGCGGATTGTTATGCTCAACGAGGCACCTCGGACCATATTGGTGATCCTCGCCAAAGACGAATTGAAAGTGGCGCGACATATTCTAGAAAAAAGCAAAAGCCTTACTGACTCTGACCTCATTCAAATCGGCCGTAAGGTCTCCAAAGAACACCGTCTGGTCATGGCGCAAAGACGTAAAATTTCCGACGCCGTTGTTGATGTTCTTGTGGAGTTTCTCGAGGAAGAGGTCGTCGAAAAAGTTTTGCAAAACAAAGGCGCGAACTTTTCCGAGACAGCATTGCAGCGTATTTTAAGAATGAGCCGCAACCATCACCGCTATGTTGAACTCCTGATTACGCGGGATGAGCTACGCCCGTCCCATGGATTGACCATGTTCTGGTGGGCAGAGCCCGAAATGCGGCGCAAAATTCTAAAGCGTTTTTCTATTGCGCGATCTGTACTGCAAGATAGTTGCGCGGATCTATATCCCAAAGCGGCCGCCAATGGATGGTCAGACCCGGCCGTCCGAAAAGCCCTGCAATTTATCGAACGTCGTCAACGGAACCGGGCGGCCATGGACCGCAGTCATTTCGAAGGATTGGAAGCCGCCTTGGAAGCCGCAGAGGCCGGTGGCCTAACCCGGGAAATTACTCAGGAAATTTCTTATATGGCCGGTATCAAACCGGCAACCGGGGCCCAGATTTTGACGGATCACTCCGGCGAAGCCATTTCAATTCTGTGTAAGGCGCCTGGCTTGAAAAGAGACTATCTGTTCAAAATATGGAAAGCGCTCAAGCGACCCCTTGAAGATGAAAACGGTAACATGGCCCCGGACCTGGCGCGGGCTATTTCGACCTATGACGAGATTTCGACGGACAAAGCCCAGACCGTGTTAAGGTATTGGAACTGGTCACTCACGTCGTCCTTGAATGAAGATGTCTTGCGTCACATCAAAGACGGAGTGATTCCCCGCGAAGAGGACTATGGCGCCGCGGCTATTACCGCCGCCTTGGTCTTTGGCTATAAACCCGAGCCACGGGTGAACTAACCCCGTAAAATCATCATTCTGTGACGATTTTTCCCCAATTTTAAACCGATAAGACTTGGCCTGAACGGGCACGCCCGTTAAACCTGCGCTAATAATAATGTTTTTAGAGGGAATGGAGGAAAAATGTTGCGCTTCGGCCTGGTGCTCGCAGTTGTTTTAGCCATTTATTGGTTCGCCCTCTCTGGTTACACGGATCCCCTTATTCTCGGCTTTGGTGTTATATCGGTTGTGCTGGTCATTGGTTTGTGCGCGCGCATGAAAATCCTGGACGAAGAAACTGTGCCCTATCTCTTTGCACCTTTGACAGCGGGCTATTTATTTTGGCTGGGCAAGGAGATTGTCAAAGCCAATGTTCAAGTGGTCAAAGCGGTCTTGAGCCCGGATATGGAAGTTTCGCCGACCATGGTAAAAATACCATCATCGCCAACGACTGAAATCGGCAAAACAATGTTTGGAAACTCTATCACTTTGACACCGGGAACGGTCACAGTGGAAATGGAAGAAGATGAAATTCTCGTCCATGCCTTACTGACGGAAATGAGCGATCCTGAAGGGTTTAAGGAAATGGCGGAGCGGTCAGCCTGGGCCGTTGGTGAAACGAAACCAAGAGCGCCCGAGGATAATAGCTAATGGAACAATTCATGGGCTATACCACGCTCGGCGTGGCAATTTTCATTTTGATCAGTATGGCGATGATGCTGGGCCGCCTTTTAGTGGGGCCCACACTTTATGATCGTCTTCTGGCTGTCAATTCTTTCGGAACCAAGACGGTCTTATTCCTTTGTGTTTTTTGTCTGGTCATCGATCGCCCAGATGGGGTGGATATTGCGCTGCTTTATGCGCTGATGAATTTTATCGCAACCATCGCGGTCCTGAAGTTCTTTCGGTACCGGGCATTGGATGTGTCGCTGCTCGAATCTCATATTACGGATAGAGACGGAGCGGCAAAATGATGCAAGTTCTGATCATGGCCTCAGAAACCGTTCAGGCCGCCAATTACGTACCGGAAATATTTCCTATTATCCGGAACGGGCTAGCCGTCGCCAGCATGGTCATTGGACTGTTTTTTGTTCTGGCCGGAACGCTCGGCGTTTTGCGCTTGCCTGACTTTTTTACCCGGCTGCATGCTGCTGGGATGACGGATACGCTGGGCGCGGAACTCATTTTGCTGGGACTTATCATCCAAGAAGGCTTTACACAGCTCAGCCTGAAATTTGTATTTGTGTCTATTATTTTGCTGCTGACCAGCCCGACGGCGACCCATGCTGTGGCCAATGCTGCTTATCAGGCAGGCCTCAAACCGCTTCTTGGCGATTACAAGGCGCCGACTACAGCGGAAATTGCCGGGGACTACGCCGGTGATGACGATCATCACGAGGGAGATCATCACTGATGGCCTCAACGATCCTCCTTGATATCGGTTTTATGGCCATGCTGGTGGTTGTGGCTTTCGCAATTGTCCGGTTACGCTCACTTTTCGCCATAGTAATGTTGCAAGGCGTCTACAGTCTTGTGTCAGCCGCTTGGTTCGTTTCGCTGGACGCTGTCGATGTGGCCTTCACCGAGGCGGCTGTTGGCGCCGGGGTTTCCACGGTTCTTATGCTGGCGGCCATGCTTCTGGCAGACCGCGAGTCCCGTCCCGTGCCATTAGGACGCCAAATCGGACCATTATTGATCGTCGTATTTGCGGGCCTGGCCATGTTTTACGCCATTGGTGACATGCCAGCCTATGGCGACGCACACTCGCCGGCGAACAGCTATGTTGGTAATGATTATCTGGACCGGACGGCTGAAGAAATACACATCCCCAATGTGGTGACCGCCGTTTTGGCGAGCTATCGGGGCTATGATACCTTCGGTGAAGCCGTGGTGGTTTTTGCTGCGGGTCTCGGCGTGCTCTTATTATTGGGACTAAACGGTAACGCAGGGCGATGGCGCGCCAAGCCCAATGGCGTTCGAATTTCTAAACAGGCGGCGCCCGCAGCCCGCAAGCGGCCATTGCCTGCAGATGCACCGCAGCCCGCCCCAGCGCCAGCTGCCGCGTCTCCAACTCGGCGGACTAAAAAACCCACAGCGAAGACAAAAAAAGGAGGGAGCTCATGACCCCTCACGTTATTCTACGGATTATCTCAAAGTTTCTTATCCCGCTGATCGCCCTGTTTGCTTTTTATGTGCAGTTTCATGGGGACTTTGGTCCCGGCGGCGGATTTCAGGCGGGCGTGATTTTGGCGGCTTCTGTCATTCTCTATGCGTTGATCTTTGGTCTTGATGCGGCAAAAAAGGCGATCCCGCCTTCATGGGTTCGGATCGGTATGTCGTTAGGTGTTCTGCTTTACGGCGGAACCGGTGTTGTGACCTGGATGCTGGGCGGCGAATTTTTGAATTACAGCGTCCTTATCGACGGATACCCGGCCAAAGGCCAGCACTACGGAATTATCGCCGTTGAGCTCGGGGTTCTGCTGGCGGTGGCCAGTGTGATGCTCGCTATTTTTTACGCGTTTGGCTCTCGCCAGCCCGATCTTTCGGATGAGGATTGGTAGATGATTTCCGCTGTTTTTGAAAATTACCACTATTCTGTGGTTATCATTTTGATGATGACAGGGCTGTATGTGGTTTTCTCGTCAAGAAACCTGATCAAGAAGCTGGTCGGCCTTTCTGTTTTCCAGACATCTGTGTTTCTGCTCTACATTACCATTGGCAAGGTCGCAGGCGGTCAACCGCCTATCCTTGTCGAGGACGGCCATGGCGGTGGTCATGGCGACAGCACAGATCATCATGCCGAAACGGCGATGAATCTGCTCGCTGGCGGCGAGGCGAAAGTCGGCGGGGCGCAACACAGCGCCGAAGTTCTTTACTCAAACCCGCTTCCGCATGTTTTGATCCTGACAGCTATTGTGGTCGGCGTCGCGACGCTCGCTATTGGACTGGCCCTGGTCGTACGTATTCGCGAAGTTTACGGCTCCATCGAAGAAGATGTGATTGCGGATCTGGATCACCGTTATAATCTGGAAGGGACAGCTGACTGATGGATTTTCTGTCTCTCATGCCTGAATGGTTGATTACGCACGGGGCAGCTGTGCTGGTCATCATGCCGTTATTACTGGGCGCTATCACAGCCATTCTACCCAGTGAAAGACTGGCTTGGTTTGTTACCTTATTCGTGACCGTCTTTGGTACGGTGACCGCCTTTGCGATCCTGTTGGTTGTTTTTGGCGGCGAGACCCAGCTTTATAAAATGGGCGGATGGGACCCGCCCCATGGGATCGCCTATGTAATTGACGGATTAAACGCCCCGATCATCTTCTTGATTTGCGCGATGGCGCTGCTGACCACGCTTTATGGCCTGAAAAGTGTCGTCGCTGAGGTCGAACCCAAGAAGCGCGCCCCGTTTTACGCGGCCTTTATGTTGGGTATGGCCGGTCTGTTGGGCATGGTCGTAACGGGTGATGCTTTTAATGTCTTCGTCTTTCTAGAGGTTTCATCTATCTCGACATATGTGCTGGTCGCCATGGGCGCGAGCCGCGATCGACGGGCGCTGGCGGCGGCTTACAACTATCTTGTTCTAGGCTCAATCGGCGCCACTTTCTTTGTTATCGGCCTTGGCTTTCTCTATATGGAAACAGGGACGCTCAACATGGCGGATATTGGCGCCATTTTACGGGATCTCGACGGCGGCAGCCGTGTCTCTATGGTGGCCTTTGGCTTTATTACGGTAGGCCTCGGGCTGAAACTGGCCATGTTCCCGCTGCATCTCTGGCTGCCTGGCGCTTATGCCCACGCACCAAGCATGGTGACGGTTTTTCTGGCATCAACCGCAACCAAAGCGGCCCTTTACCTAATGCTGAGATTTACCTTCACCGTCTTTGATATCAGCTTTGCGTATGTCTTTACTGTACTGACTTTTATCATCACAGGTTTGGGCTGCGCGGCCATGTTGCTGGGCTCACTCTCGGCGATTTTCCAGACAGATGCGCGCCGGACCTTGGCTTATTCGTCCATTGCACAAGTGGGCTATATGTTGCTGGGCGTCGGTATGTTGACCACGATGGGACTCACGGCGAGCTACGTCCATGTGCTTAATCACGCCGTTATCAAAGGGGCTTTGTTCTTTGCTTTGGGCGCGTTTTGGTATCGCTACGGCATTACGAGGACCGAAGATTTCGCGGGCCTGGGCAAGATGATGCCCTGGACTATGGGCGCGTTTACCCTAGGGGGACTTTCGCTGATCGGCGTGCCATTTACAGCCGGGTTTATTTCAAAGTTACAATTAACACTGGCCGCACTGGACCGAGGATGGGAATGGGCCGTTGTCGTGATTATGGTCAGCTCTATTCTGGCAATTTTCTATATTGGGCGTCTCTTGCTGGCCGCTTATTTCCAATCGCCGCCAGAGATCGATGGGGAGATCGTCGAACGGAACGAAGCTCCGCTTATCATTTTGATCCCCATGTGGTTTTTGGCCTTACTCTCCGTAGGTATAGGCATTTATTATTCAGATTTTGTGGTTCAGCTGGCGCAAAATGCTAGTGACGTCCTTCTGCAGGGAGATCGGCCATGATTGATCCGCAGCTCTCTCTCGCACTCCTGTTGATCATTCCGATGATCGCGGCGGTCCTGATTTTTCTAACAGGTCGTCATCAAAACATCCGTGATGGCATCAGCCTTGTGGCCGCCTTTGCCTTGCTGGCCAATGTGATCTATCTGGTTCGCCTCGTCGCGGCGGGTGAACGACCCAGTCTTCTTCTGGCGAAGTTCGCGGGCAAATATGATATTGAATTTGTTCTGGAACCTTTGGGGGCTATTTTTGCGGCTATTGCCAGTTCGCTCTGGATCCTCAACACGCTCTTTGCCATTGGCTATATGCGCGGCAACAAAGAAAAGAACCAAACGCGGTTCTTTGCATTCGTTGCGGTTGCCATCGCCGGGGCTATGGGCATTGCGGCGTCGGGCAATCTGATTACGCTCTTTGTGTTCTACGAGGCGCTGACGCTTTCGACATTCCCGCTTGTTACTCATAAGGGGGATGCAAAAGCGAAACGCGGCGGGACGATTTACGCCCTCGTTTTGATGGGGACATCGCTTGGGCTTCTACTGCCCGCTGTTATCGGCGTTCAGGCGATCGCAGGCACGACCGATTTCATGGTTGGTGGTGTTTTTGACCCCAATGAAAACAAGATGGCGATCTCTATCCTGTTATTCCTATTTGCGTTTGGCATCGGCAAGGCGGCGCTCATGCCGGTTCACCCTTGGCTGCCTAATGCCATGGTCGCGCCGACACCTGTCTCTGCGCTTCTGCATGCCGTGGCTGTTGTTAAAGCCGGTGTGTTCTCAATCCTCAAAGTTGTGACCTATACATTCGGACCGGCGCTGGCTGCGAGCTCATCCATGAGTACAAT
>CALDSY010000207.1 GCA_937924355.1 uncultured Caulobacterales bacterium | reverse complement strand
GACAATCACACAGGCTCAATTTTGAAAGCAGGGATCCTGTCATCCGTTCTAGGTGTTGGAACCGAACTAGCCACAGATAATGAAGACCGGATTGTTCGAGCCTTACAGGATAGCGGGCAAAGCACGGTCAATATTGCGGGTCAACGCATGGTCGATCGCTCCCTCAATGTTCAGCCGACGATCACCATCAGGCCCGGTTGGCGGTTTTCCGTCATGGTCAGCGAGGATCTCATCCTAAAACCTTTTTCAAACTAATCACCCAAATTAATTCCAGAAAGAAAGGACCACACATGGACTCACCAAACCTAAAAATTTCGAGATTGAAGGATATGACGCCGATAAAAATGTCGATCAATGTCACCCCCGACCTAAAATCTGATCTCGACATTTACGCCCGTCTCTATGAGCGGGCTTACGGCGACAAACAGGACGTCACAAACCTTATTCCGCTCATGTTGGAAGGGTTCTTAGCGTCAGACTCCGGCTTCAAGAAAGCCAAACGCGAGTTCGAATAGCAATACAAAATTTTCAACCACAGCCACGAAAGGATTAAAACATGGCACATATTGGAAGCTTTAAGCAGACCGACAAAGGATATGAAGGGACGATTGCAACCCTTCATCTCAATAAAAAGGTCAAATTTGTCGCAAATGACAACAAGAAATCGGACGGTAGTCCGGACTATTTTGTCAAAGCCGGGAAGTCAGACTTTGGCGCGGCCTGGAAAGAGACCAAAGAGGGCGACAAACCGCTAAACTATCTCAGTGTGAAACTGGATTGTCCGACACTTTCAAAGCCGATCAACGCCGCATTGTTTGACCGCGAGGATGGCGCTGATCTGGTTTGGACCCGAAGCAAATCCAAAAACTAACTGGCTATCAGTGGAACCAACCATTGAAAACTTAGAAAAATCCCTCCGCAAGGTTGCCCGCCTTGTGGAGGCTTATGGCGATGAATATTGGCCAACATTTGAGCGCTTGGAAAAAGAACTAAAAGCAAAACAAAATAAAGACACGCGACTCAACAAATACCTTACTTTCGACGAATATAACTCTTAATTCCGGATAATCTAGCTTTCGATTTTGGTATTGCTAGGAATTTGTGTAAATGATATTAGTCGCATGTGAATAATGTGAGCCATTTTGTGTAACAAATTGTGTAACATTTTGTGTAACAATGATGAGCTTAAATTGTTCTAAGTCGCTGAAATATAACTACAATAATATCCGGTTCAATTCCGGCCGCCCGCACCATTTTCTAAAATTTGCTGCCTGCGTATTATTTTAATGCGGGGGGCGTGTTTGTGGACGAGCCACTACTGCATGAGGCCAATAGTAATCCCGCGAGACTCGTTAGAGTAAATGTTTTAAGCGACTGGTACATCGGAATCCTCAATTTATTGTGTTCTTATGTTGTCAAACGGCTGAGCGCCAGTTTTCCGTCGAAATTTATATTTTGAAGTCACTGCGTGCCTGCGTGTTCTTTAATTGTTGGGTGCGCTCGCGGGGCCGCGGGTATAGTTTTTTTATCGCCGTATAGATGGAGTTTCGTTTTTCAGGCCTGCGCCGCGAGCTTTCAAATAGACTTCTAGCTGGAGGTATACTTGCGACCCAAGCTCTGATTGCTGCGCCCTGACGCCTGCATTGCAGGCCTGAAAGCGCCGATGGGCCGAGCCAAGGGTTTGCCAATCATTGCGAAATGTCGGAAAGCCATTAATGTGGCCCTGACTGATAGTGTCACCGCGCATTTTGGTGCCCCAATTGTCGTCATGACACTGAGCGCAGGAAAGATTGAGCTGGCCCCGGCGCTGATAGAAATAGTCTTTGCCCGCGTTAAAGTGCGGCTGAAGATCCGGCGAAATGTCGTAGTTTAGTTGCCGGCCCGCGCCTTGGTTTTTTAAAAAGCTTACTAACCCAAGCATGGCCTCGCTTTCATAAGCATAGGGGGCCGCCCCCAAGCGTTCGGACCGGCAATAATTGATTTGACCCTGCAAATTGATTAGCGCGCCCGTAGCTTTGTGACGTTTGGGGAAGGCCGAAACAGGGCCTGAGAAATCTTCCGACTTGTGGCAGTCCAGACAGCCTGACGTTCCAAAGAGCTGCGCGCCTTTTTCGACCCAGAGAAAGCCCGGATTGCCAAAGTCGTCATTCTGCAATGCTTGGCTATCCTTTGAGATAAAAGCGTAGCCGGATTTTAATTCGCCGGGCTCAATGCCAAAATCGGGCGCGTCTTTTGAGACGCTTTTTGATTGTTCCCCGCAGCCGGCCAGTATGAAAATCAGTCCGACCCATACCGCCCGGATCATAGAACGACCAGCTCAGCGGTTTTGTAAAAAGTCTGCCCAGTTTGTTCGCGCCAAGTGAAGGTGAGCGTGCCGCTCTCCTGAGCCCTGTGATAAAATTTTATCAGCGGATTGGCGGAGACACCGGGGAAGAGATCGGCGCTAAATATAACTGTGTCGCCCAGACGGCATTCAAAATACTCAAGGATATTTCGAGGGATGGCCTGGCCCTGGATATCGCGTCGATATCCGCTCTCCATGTCATGACGGATCATGGCTTTTAGTTCGATCACGGCGCCGGATTCGACCGATTTGGGAATGGAAAGACGGATATCAGCCATGGGTCAACCTCAATTCATCGCTCTTAATTCACGACGCACGCTGCTAGCGTAACGTGCACTTTAAACGAGGTGCCATAGAGCGACCCGTCGCTCATTTCTGCGATGGCATGCACGGTTTGAGAGCCGCCTAGGCGTACCTTGCCCTCGACCCGGGCGCGCCCAGAATAGGGTGTGAAGTTATAGAGCGCCATCAAAGCTATCGGATTACGTTCCGAGAACAATGCCACGCGCCGGACATAATCGTCAGGCGTCATAGGGCTGTCCACCTCCACATCAACGGGCACGAAATAGCCGCTTTCAGACAGGACGGGCATGGTCAGCGAAATTCGGCCGTCCAGTACGGCTTTGTCTCCGAACATGTCCTTGATAGCCGCCGCCATGGCGGGCTCATCCGCCCAGGCCTGTCGGGGAAGGGCCGTTAGACAGGCTGCGGCGGCGCCCATGCCGAGAACTTTGCGGCGGTTCATGTTACGGTATTTGGTCATCATCACTAAGAAAGGCAATTATGTCTTCGATTTCAAGGGGGCTCAGCACTGTTTGCCCCTCAAAGGCGGGATCTACCTGATAAAGGTTTTTGGTTCGGAAATAAGAGGGCATAGTCGTTCCCGGTTTGACCGCGTCGTAATCGGCAATTCGGAGCCGAATTTGCGCGGCCGTCAGGCGATGCGATAAATGACTGAGATCTGGCCCGAGATTGCCCTGAAACTCTACCGAGATATTTTCATGCTGATGGCATAGGATACAATGGGCCCCATCTCTATCGGCGAACAAGTCTGCGCCGCGCCGACTATCAGTTGTCTCCATTGTCAAAGGCGCGGGGATCGCGTCGCCTTCAATCTGGTATGGCCCGCCCGCATTGCCAGTAGGTGAACAGGCACCGAGCCAAAAAAGAGCTAAGAAACAAGCTCTCATCCGAAGGCTTCTGATGTTACGGCCTTGAACCAGTCCATGGCCTGCCAGGCTTCGCTTTCACGCAAGGACCGATCGGCGTCAACAGGCGACGTTCCGCCCGTAACGGACGAAAACTTTCCATCTGCATTGTCATAAACGCCGCTAACCGAAAAGGCATGGCTGGGTGTCAGATAAGAGTAACAGGTGTTGGAGAGCTTGGTTGAAATCGGTTCTTGCCCCGAGAGCATTAAAGCGATTTGCAATGCACAAACTTTGCCCTGTAAGTTAGCCGAGAAGGCGGATTTGGGCATGGGCGCTGCAATGGTTGCGTCTCCGATCACATGAACATTGGGGACAAGGCTAGATTCGAATGTTCTCGCATTTATAGGGCACCAGCCCGACCCGTCGGCCGTTCCCGCGCTCTGAGCAATCAATCCCGCTTTTTGCGGTGGTATGATGTTGATGACATCGCCTTTGAACGTGTCAAAATCCGTAGAAACGGTCATGGTTTTTGGGTCGACCCTAACAACTTGGCCTGACTCTGACCCGGGGATACGTTCGATCATATCGCCATACGCCTGAGCCCATCCCGCCTCGAATAGGGGCATTTTTGAGAATTTATCCTGCGCGTCTAATATAAGGATTTTCGAGCGGGGTTTTCGGTGTCTCAGATGATAGGCGATTAAGCTGGCGCGTTCATAGGGGCCAGGCGGACAGCGAAACGGCGGAGGCGGAACTGAAATAATCACTGTCCCGCCATCGGGCATGGCCTCCAACTGGCGGCGTAAAAGTAGAGTCTGATCGCCAGCCCTCCAGGCATGGGGCATGATTTGCGCCGCCGCGGCATCATAGCCTTCTATGGCGTTCCAATTGAGCGAAATACCGGGCGATAAAATCACTCGGTCATAGGGGATGTCGGATCCGTTTTTCAGTTTGACGCGCTTTTTCTCTGCGTCAATGGCGGTGGCTTTGTCTTTCACCACATTAATCCCCATGGCGTTTAACCCATAATAGGGAAACACTTGATGTTTGAACTGACGATGGCCTGCAATGACCAGATTGCTAAACGGGCAGGCGGTGTAATGATCATTGGGCTCAACTAGGGTGACCGCGCAGAAGTTCCGTAGTTGCATGGCCGCACTGGCCCCGGCAAATCCGCCGCCAATGACGACAATATTTGTTGAGGGCATGGTTTCTTTCGAGAAACCAGAAGCTTTGGCCTGCGGGGTCAAAAAAGCGGATGCGGCTAAACCGGTCAGGACGTTTCGGCGATCGGTCATTCACGTCGTCCCAACGTATCAGCGAGCCGTTCTAAAGCGGGGTCGTCATAGCCCTGCATCAAACGGTGCATGACCGTCTGTCCGCTTGTGTCGTCGCGGTATTGTTTCAAAGAGGCCAGTAGATCTACTCTTGATAGGCCTGAGATATCCGGCAAAGTCTCATTTGAGATGTCATGGCAGCCCGAGCAGGATTGAGCGAGTAAAAGTCCCTCTGGGTTATCTATGGGCGGGATAAGCGGGGCTTTTTTCTGGCAGCCTATCAAAATTGGCAGTGACGCAAACGTCAGGATGTAACAAAACCGCTTCACAACCCGACATTAGACTGGGAGCCTGTAGGGTCAATGGATTATTGACGTTCAACCCGCACAAGGACTGCGCTCGTATGTGCGGGCACGACAACGCCGCGATGGGTGATCTGGGTCTGCCGGACCCGGCCATCTGCGCCAGAAGTTTGACCAGGGTGAAGGCGAATTTCATGGGTCTTTGGAATGGTCACCAGTTTTGCGTCCGATCCGAAATTTGTGGCGACCAAAACCTGGCTGAAGTCCGGATCTACATTTTTCAGGTTTTCGATATCGTAGCCATCATCCCAAACCATCAACAGGACCTGCCGGTCCAGCCCGTAATCGGCGCGGCGTTCACTCAATTTCAGCAGCGGTGTTGTTTCAAAAATCGTCTGCAGATCGATGAGTTCTTGCGACAAAGGTTCTGCGTCCGCCTCGTTTTGCAACGCCAGATGGGACTGTAATCGCGCATAAGTGGCTTTGGCGGGGTCAGAAATCTTTAGACCCTGCACCGGTTTTTCGGCTGTTACGGTCATAACTGCCAGTTCCGGCACTTCGTCACGGGCTATAGAAAACGCCAGTTCGGGCAGGGGCTGATTGAGATTGACGGGGTGAAGACCTGCCAGCTCCCCCTCGGACCACACGCCCACATATTTGTCGCCGACAAAATCACCCGCCCCATGCCGAAGGGCGACCACATTGTCTTCCAAGCCCGGAATATCCGCATGTGAGAGCTGAAAAACGGCTGTTTTAATACTGCTGGAAACGCCTTCGGGATAAACAATCAACTTGTGAATATCGCCAGCAAGGTCAGACGGGATCAAGACATATTCCTCATGTCCGGACAAAGGCTGAACGGTTTCCGTGGACTCTAGGGCAAGCTTCCGGATTTTGGCATAGTCAAAGCCCGGCGCAGAGCTAGCTGAGCAGCCCAACAGGGCAAGGGCTAGGAGCATGGATATGACGCGCGCGAACATAGGCTTGTCTTATGCAATTTTCACGCGCAATCGAGCAAGCGCTCAGCTGTTATTTTTCATATCTTTTATCGTTGACCAGAAAAAGTAACTCAGTTGCTGCGCGCGCATCGACCAAGGCCCGGTGGTGACCGTTCAGGTCAATGGAAAATTCTCGGCATAAATTGGCAAGAGAATAAGACTTCAGGCCTGGATAATAACTGCGCATAGACGCCACAGTGCAGAGCTTAGGGAACCGAAAATTGCGCCCAAGACGACCATATTCTTCGCGGATAAATCCATAGTCAAAATTGACATTGTGGGCCACGAAAATAGCGCCGTCCATGAAGGTTTTAAAATCGTCGGCGATGGCCTCAAATTTCGGGGCGTTTTTGACCATGTCATTGGTGATGCCAGTGAGGCGGGTAATGCCCGCAGGGATATGGCGTTCCGGGTTCAGGAGTGTTTGAAATTCATCGATAACTTTGCCGCCTTTGACTTTGAGCGCGCCGATCTCGGTGATGCGGTGATTGGAGCGGCCACCGCCCGTGGTTTCGATATCAACAACCACATAAGTCTGGTCTGGATCGACGTCCCAGATGATCCGCGCAATCTCGACATCAAAGCCCGCATCTCTAAGCTGTCGGATACGGGTCAACTGATTGCGCCGGATAACGTCGCCTGGGGCTTTTACCTCGATAAAGGAAAGCGTCCCGTCCCAGATCCGCATCAGGTCCGGGAAGCCGTCTTTCATCTGCATATAGTTTTGCGCCATGCCGCGCATTATGACAGCAAGGCCGTCAGGATTGGCGTGGGAGACGAGGGCAGTGACCTGATCAAATTCCTCGCGGCTCCACATGAAGATACCATTGGGCTTGCCATAGGCAGAGGAGAAGGTTTTTAAGAGGGCCAGTTGCGCGGGTTTTTGATCTGATAAACGGTTCAGTTTCTCTTCTATTTTTCCTTTAAAATCAGTATAAAAGGTCCCATTCTTAAGGTTTGATGGGCGGCGATCAAAGGCATTGTGTAGTGTGGCTTGTTTGCCAAATAACTCATCCCAGAAAAGCAGTCCAAACAGCATGCGCCAAACGCCGTTTTCGCTGCGGTAAACCTCAAATCCTTCCCGTTCGAAATAGCGTTTGGCCGCATATTCCGGCAGGTGTTTAAGAGCCTCGTCGAGCCGAACTTCAAGGCCCGCCCGCAGGATATCCGTCATTTGCGACGTACGCTTTTTGCCGAATTTACGGGCGTAAAAATCCACCGCGAAATCATATTCACTATCGGATGACGGATTATCAATGAGGCTCTCGAGACGGGTCTCAACCCAATCTTTCTGCCCCAATTTGTAGCGAAGACGCACCTCCCGCTCATGGGATTTGGGCCCTTGACCGAGGGCGTAAATGGACAGGGCCGTAGCTGTGTCTTCTGCCTTTTCACAAATCTTACCGAGCCCAAAACAAAGCTGATCTCGCGCGCTCATATCGGCCTCGGACTCCGGGTCCGGCCAGTGCTCTATTGTATCTATCAGCTCAACGATCTTGGCATCAATTTCATAGCGCAGATGGCGTAGGCTCTTGGCGTAAAAGTACGCAGCCCAAGCCTCGTCAAATGCATGAAAACGGGCCGCATATTCCTGCTTGAAATCGGGAACTTTAATAAGTCCCAAATCACGCATGGTAAAGCGCTGCATATTCTCTTCGATCTTGCCAAAATAGAGGAAGCTGATGAAAGACAAATCCTCGCTGCGGCCTTGTACCAGAAATCGGTCAGAAATCGCTAGATCATCGAATGACAGATGTTCCTGAGCGACCTCAACCAGGGCATCTTTTTTGCCGGTTTTCTTGAATTCTATGTCACGGGGCGCCTCAACAAGGCGCGTAACCAGCTCGGGTTTGGTGAGTGTTTCAATAAAAGCGTCGAAGTCAGATTCGCCAACGGCGTGTGCAAAGCCGGCGGCAATCAATTCTTCGGCGATAACATATAAATCGCCAATCTCTGGATAGGACAGTTTGGAGAGATCAAAAACCCGGTTTTTGCGCCCAGCCATGCGCACATAAAAACACTGCGCCGGATGGGAGAGGGCGAAGAATTCCGACAGAAACGC
>CALDSY010000206.1 GCA_937924355.1 uncultured Caulobacterales bacterium | reverse complement strand
ACGCGCGCCAATATTGATGAGTTCACCAGAACCACGGCTAAAGGGATCGAAGAGGTCGGCGGCGCCGGTAAAGGCAAAGCCATTATTATCCTCAATCCGGCTGAGCCGCCCATGATCATGCGCGATACGGTTTACGCATTATCTATTGGCGGCAAGGAAGAGGATATTCGCAAATCTGTCGCCGATATGGTCAAAGACGTGCAGGCCTATGTGCCCGGATACCGCCTCAAACAAGAAGTTCAGTTCGAGAGCTTCACCGGCAATAACAAGCTTCACATCCCGGGTCTCGGGACTTATGAGGGCACAAAGGTCACTATCTTCCTCGAGGTCGAAGGGGCCGGGCATTACTTGCCCAAATATGCCGGCAATCTGGATATTATGACATCGGCGGGCATGGGCACGGCGGAAGCCATCGCCCGTAAGAAATACGGGGTTGCGTGATGGGTGTTGTAACCGATCCTCAAAAAGACCGTCTTTACATCCAAGACGTTACCTTGCGCGACGGCATGCATGCCATCCGTCATCAATATGGCGTTGATCATGTGCGGTCCATTGCCAAGGCCCTCGACGAGGCGGGCGTGGATGCCATAGAGATCGCCCATGGCGACGGCCTGAATGGCGGAGCGTTTAATTATGGCTTTGGCGCCCATACGGATTGGGAGTGGATTGAAGCGGTGTGTGATGTGGTCGAAAATGCTGTCGTCACCACGCTTATCCTGCCGGGCATCGCCACCATTGATGAGCTGAAACAGGCTTATGATATGGGCGTCCGGTCTGTCCGCGTGGCTACCCACTGCACCGAAGCTGACGTCTCGCGCCAGCATATCGAAATGGCTCGTAATCTGGGCATGGATACGATCGGCTTTTTGATGATGAGCCATATGAGCGAAGCCGCGCCGCTGGCGCAGCAGGCCAAGCTCATGGAGGATTACGGCGCCACTTGTGTTTATGTCACCGATAGCGGCGGGGCGTTGGACATGGACGGATATGCCGAAAGGCTGAAGGCCTATAATGATATTTTAAAACCGGAGACAGAGCGCGGCGTGCACGCCCATCACAATCTGTCACTTGGTGTCGCAAATTCGATAGTCGCGGTCCAAAACGGGGCGCGCAGAGTGGATGCATCTCTCGCGGCTATGGGCGCGGGCGCCGGGAATGCTCCACTTGAAGTTTTCATCGCTGCCATTGATAAAAAGGGCTGGAACCATGGCTGTGATGTATACAAGCTCATGGACGCCGCCGAAGAATTAGTTCGGCCTTTGCAGGACCGTCCTGTTCGGGTCGACCGGGAGACTTTGTCTTTGGGCTATGCCGGTGTATATTCATCCTTTCTGCGCCACGCTGAAAAAGCGGCTGAAGATTATGGTATGGATACGAGGGAAATTCTTGTGGAGCTGGGCCGTCGCCGTATGGTTGGTGGACAGGAGGATATGATTGTCGATGTCGCTTTGGACTTAAAGAAACAAAAGGGGAGTTAGATATGGTAGCCAATCTTGGATATGTACGCATGGAAATGCAGGAACCGGCGGGCTGGGCCAAATTTGCCAAAGATGTTTTGGGTTTCGGCATGGGAAAATCCCGGGACCGACAGGGCACGAAATATCTGCGTATGGATAAGGCCCCGTTTCGTTACATGATTGAAAAGGGCGAGACGGACCGCTTCGTGGCTTGCGGCTATGATATGGGCTCGCGCAAAGCCTTTAATGAACAGGTCAAAGCTTTTGAAAAAGCTAAAGTGCCAGTCACGCACGGTTCCGAGCGGGATGCCAAACGCCGGGCCGTCAATGGCTTTGCAACGGTCATGGACCCATCAGGCAACACCGTCGAGATTTATCACGGACGCGACAAGCAAGAAGCCTTTAAGCCTGGGCATGGTATCAAGGAATTTAAAACAGGCAAAATGGGTCTTGGTCATGCGGTCCTGCCCGGGCCGAATATGAAAGATACCATCAAATTCTACACGAAGGTCATGGGTTTTGGCGTTAGTGATGATTTATCCCTGCCGCCGCCCATGGAAGGCCTGCCGAAACAGCGTATTTATTTCATGCACGCTGATAATCCGCGCCACCATACTTTAGGGCTCTACAATTTTCCAAACCCCACAGGCCTCATCCACCTCATGGCTGAAATGGGGTCTATGGACGAAGTTGGCTATTGCATGGACCGGGTGAAAGCTGCTGGCCTTCATATTTTCGCCAGCTTGGGACGCCACTCCAATGATGAAATGGTCTCCTTCTATTTCTTCGCGCCGGGCGGTATGGGCTTTGAAGTGGGCTATGATGGTAAACAGGTCAAAGACTGGTCCAAGTTTAAGCCCACGAAAACGACCTCCGGCGATTATTGGGGTCATGAATATGATTTCCCATTGCCGCCTGAATAGGAGTTATTTTGAAACTCCCTACAATAGATAAGCGCATGAGCGTGGCCGACATCATCGGCCAGCTGGAATCCGGCATGACTATCGGCATTGGCGGCTGGGGCGCGCGCCAAAAACCTATGGCCCTCATCCGCGAGATCGTTAAATCTGACCTAAAGGATTTGACTATCGTCTCTTATGGCGGCTGTGATGTGGGCATGTTAGCTAGCGCCCGTAAGATCAAAAAGCTCGTTTATAGTTTTGTTTCTTTGGACGTTATTCCTCTGGAGAGCCATTTTCGCCGGGCGCGTTCTGCGGGCGAATTTGAGGTTATGGAAATCGATGAAGGCATGTTCCAATTGGGCCTCAAAGCCGCCGCGCAAAATCTGGATTTTCTGCCCTGTGTGGCCGGTCTGGGCACAGATGTGATGACCTATAACCCCCAGATCAAAACCATAGAAAGCCCCTATAGCGACAATCATTATGTGGCTATGCCGGCCATCAAACTGGATGTCGCCCTGTGCCATGTCACAGAGTCTGACCAAAAGGGGAATAGCTGGATTGGCGGGCCGGATATGTTCTTTGATGAGTGGTTCTGCCGGGCGGCGGACAAAGCCTTTCTCACTTGTGAGCGCATTGTCGAAACCTCGGCCTTTAATGATGATCACAAAATCCTGCGCATGCCCATTGAACGTAACCTAGTGGCGGGCGTAGCCGAAGTGGCTTTTGGCGCGCATCCAACCTCTTGCGGTCCAGATTATGGCTG
>CALDSY010000205.1 GCA_937924355.1 uncultured Caulobacterales bacterium | reverse complement strand
GCGGGTATGCGGGAAATCATGATTATCACGACCCCCCATGATCAGCCAGCCTTTCAAAACCTACTAGGTGACGGCAGCAATTATGGCATCGAAATCACCTGGGCAGTTCAGCCCAGCCCGGACGGCCTAGCGCAGGCTCTGATAATTGCCGAGGACTTTCTCGATGGCTCACCTAGTGCCTTAATACTGGGCGATAACTTGTTTTTTGGAACGGAGTTCGATCAGGTTTTACAGGGCGCCAAGGACAATACGGATGGCGCCACAGTGTTCGGCTATCACGTCAATAATCCAGAGAGCTATGGCGTGGCGGAATTTGATGACGATGGAAAGGTTATCTCCATCGAGGAAAAACCGACGAAGCCAAAGTCTAATTATGCGGTTACAGGACTTTATCTATATGATGAGAATGCGCCAACCTACGCCAAGACCATTACGCCTTCGGCGCGCGGAGAGCTAGAAATTACAGCCCTGAATTCCATTTATTTGGACCGCGGCGAGCTGCAATGCGCCATGCTCGGGGAAGGCACGTCTTGGCTTGATACCGGGACTCATCGATCACTTTTGGCCGCTGCGCAATTTGTCCACGTGATGGAAGACCGACAAGGCCGCCGCATTTGCTGTCCTGAGGCCGTCGCCTTCCAACAGGGCTGGATTAATGCTGACCGCTTAAAGGAATTAGCGGAACCGCTAAAGAAAAGCGGATACGGCGAATATCTCCTGAAAATAGCAGAGTCTTAGAATTTTCATTTAAGCAATTGCATCGCGGGATTTCGGGCGCTACCAAACGGCGTCTTGAAACGCGCCATCGTCATATCTTCCCAAGTCGCCGCCAGTGCGGTCGGGGCCAATAACACGGCCTTCTGTCTGCGCCGGTTGGGCGTTGACGCGATTGTGTTGCCAACGACATTAATGGGTCGACATCCGGGTTGGGGGCCACCGGGCGGCGAAGTGACGCCAACGAAAATACTTTCTGATATGTGGAGCGGTATTGCGGCTCAAAATTTACAGATCGATGCCGTTATTACCGGATATATGGGAAGCGTTGAAAACACGGAACTGGCCAACAAAATATTTTCTGACGTCAAATCGAAAAACCCATCGGCACTCATTATCGTAGATCCTGTAATGGGCGATGCTGGGAAGCTTTATGTTCCTGTTGAGGTCGCCGAAGCCATTATGCAAAATTTGACGCCCAAAGCTGATATCATCACGCCCAATAGCTGGGAATTTTCGCAAATCATTCGAAGAGACTTCGACGATATACATGCGTTAAAGTCAGCCTTGTTGGACTATAGCGGGTGTGCGCTGGTTACATCCGTCAAACATAATGAACGTATCGGCGCGTTGAGTTATCACCCAAAGGGGCTTACCTATATCGGTCACGAGGCATTTCAGACGGTGCCCAATGGTGGCGGGGATGCCGTCACCGGCCTTTTGACTGGACATATCATGACGGGAAAATCCGAAGAGGACGCGGCCCGGCGATCTGTTTCAACGGTTTTTGGAATGATGCAATATGCGGTCACCCAAGACACAAGCGAGTTTCCTCTCACCGCCTGTCAGAACCTTATTTCCGCCCCTGACTTGCTGAAAATGGACCGGTTGCATTGACAATCCCTTTTGACATCCAAGCCGATTCACAATTTGAATCCGTCGTCGCCGCGTTTAAATCTAATTTTGAAGACGGCGGGGAAATTGGTGCGTCGGTTTGTGCAGTGCTGGATGGCGATGTCATTCTAGATCTCAAGGGCGGCTGGGCAGATAAAGCACAATCCTTTCCTATTGGCGATGACCATTTATATTCCATTTTTTCGACGGGTAAGGCGGCGGCGGCTCTTGTCATTGCCCATCTCGCCGATCAGGACCGCCTTGGGTATGACCAAAGTGTATCCACCTTTTGGCCCGAGTTTGCCGCCCATGGGAAAGGCCATTTGACGATCGGTCAAGTTATGTCCCACCAACATGGATTGACGGGGATCAGCGATCCGGAGTGGACGCCTGAAGACTGGTATGACTGGGATAAGACGATACAGGCTTTGGCAGCGCAAAAGCCCTTATTTGAACCGGGGACGACCAGTGGTTATTCACCGATCACCTACGGGTTTTTAGCGGGGGAAATTGCGCGGCTAACAGATAAATTTGGGCGGTCCATCGGAGAAATCCTTCGTCAGGATATTTGTGAGCCCCATAATATTGATGTTTGGCTTGGCTTGCCTGAGGCTGAGCATCAACGCTCTGTTTATATGCAAAAACCCAAACGCCTCGCAAAGTTCGGCCAAGTGACGCCAGCCTTGAAAGCTGCCTTTTATGAAAAATGGTCGGCCACAGACGGCACGCAATTAAAGCGCTGGCGGGAGGCCAGTCTGGCCGGTTCGAATTGTCAGGCCTCCGCCAAAGGCATGGCCCGTCTTATGCAGGCATTTGTGGACGGCACTATTAATGGATCAGTCTTTCTGGCGGAAGATATGCAGGAAAAAGTGCGCCAGGTCCGCATAACCGGACAGGATCAGGTCCTGCCATTTGAGCTCAACATTGCTGCAGGTCTTATGGTCAATTATCCGAACTTTTTTTACGGCCCTAACCCTGTCACGGTCGGCCATAGCGGCTGGGGCGGATCTTGTGCCTTTGCCGATCCGGATATGGGTTTGACCTTTTGCTACGCCATGACCCGTCAGGATAACTCCCTAATGGGCGATCCGCGGGCATTGAGGATTATTGAGGCCTTATATGCCTGTTTGTAGCTTGGGCGTGTAGACCTCAACCAAAGCAGATGTATCCACGCCGCTAGCCTGTAGCGCGCCGCCTATCACATAGATACTTCCTTCCAGTTCCACAGCACCTAATCCGTGCCTCGGCGAGGGCATGTCAGGGATGGCATTCCAAGTGTCGGAAGCCGGATCATACACCCAGCTCTCTGGATAAACCCCGCCGCCATTGTCAAAAAATTCGCCCCCAAAAGCATACAGTTTCCCTCCAGCTACGGCCGCCGCCAACCCGCCTTGGGCCTTCGGCATAGGGGCGCGCTCTTGCCAGCGGTCTTCTTTGTGATCATACACAGTGTGATAGGCCAGATTGCCGCCGCCCACTTGCCGCCCGCCCACAATATGCAGCGCTCCATCAATGACCCCGCCTGCCGTGCTGTTGCGTTTGTGCGGGCAGGGCGCGGCGCGCTCCCATTGGGCATTGAGGTCTTGCAAAACAAAATGGTGGTCAGTGTCCACATGGTCCTGCCAGTTTCCGCTTACCCCCTCGGCGGCCCAAGTGCGCCCGCCTGCCAGATGAAGGTAGCCATCGCCGGCCACGGCGGTCACGGCCTCCGCCGCAGGCATAGAGAGCGCCGCAATCGGCTCCCAGCTTTCACCGCTTAGTTTCCAGCCTGATTTTTGAATTTTCCAAATGGCCTCTGCGCTAGGTGTTTCAAATCCAGCTATCGCCAAGAGCTGATCTTTAAAACTGATCATATGGGGATGATGCTGGGCCATGGGCAGTTCTGGTTCCTTTTGCCAGTTTTTCTCCTCAGGCGACCAAGAGTGATGGGCGGCCGTTGGCCCGGATATCCGTCCATTTTGGGCGACAAATCCCCCCGCCAAATGGATGCGGTCTTTATGGCGGCAGGGGTAGATTTCCTGTACGGCCGCGGGGAGGGACGGGGCTTGCGTCCATTGTTTGGAAAGGGAAACTTGGCCTTGATCCGGCTTAGACGGTTTGCGGCAGGCGGCGGCCAGAGGAACCATAGAACTCGCTGCAATGTATTTTGTTATCTGTCGTTTGGTAAGTTCGGACATATAATTGCTCCTTAGCAATTTGTGAATGTTGGTCTGGCTTGTGTCAAAACGAAAATATTATAATGTACCCTCAATTGAAGGCAATGAACGGACTGGAAGACATAGACAATGAGAAACATTTTTTACGCAGGCTTGGTTTCGTCTTTTGTGCTATTGCAAGGATGCGGCGGTGATGACGGAAGTCCTTTGCCGGGCATTCCAGAGAGCAATGGGCCAATTTTCGGCGTATCGACAACGAATGTAACCATTAGCGGAAAACAATTTGCTGACCCTGAAGCGCCCTTCCGGATAAATTTCATCTATTCCCGCAATGATATTAGTCGTGTCAACGTTCCCCATCGCTTCTTGAATCCCGATATATTCGACGGCGATATTTTCAGGGCGTCCATGGATACATCTCATACATTTGTGGATATCAGCTCCGCCAATTGGGACGTTGAAGGCGGTACTTATTCTGATGAGATGATTGTGACCCCGGTCTTGCAAAGTGGTCAAGACGGCACGCCTGTCACCATTAGACTAACTTTGGTTCAGGAGGCGACAACGCCGATTACAATGACGCCGGAGTTTGTCAATAATATACAAGTCGTCGAAGGCGGCCCGCCCGTTCGAACGAAAGTCACGATTAATGCGGGGAACACAATTAACTGGCAGGTTGAGCCTTATTATTATCAAGCTGAAGAAATAATGGCCGTTACGTCAGATCCTGATACCGGCACCGGTTCCCAAGAGATTGACATCGTCGTGACGCCAACACCGCTCTTGGTTCAGGAAATAAAGGAACAGGCTGGCACAGGGTTTTTTCAAGTCGGATTCATTGATCTGGACGCACCGGGTAATTTTGTCACTTTAGATTTGGACGTCACTCTGGTCGAATAGCGCCGCCAATCGTTTGGAAAGTGGGCTGGAGAAGGTCATAAAACGCCGATTTTCCTTGTTTTATGAATTAAAACTGCCTATAGGCCGCTCACCGAGGGCCCTTATGGGCCTTTAATTTTAACCAAACTAGAAAGTAGTTGATTTTACATGATCGAGATTTACGTTCGTCAGAATAATGTTGACCAGGCCCTTCGCGCTCTGAAGAAAAAGCTCCAGAACGAAGGCGTGTTGCGCGAAATGAAAGCGCGGAAGCATTATGAAAAGCCATCCGAGAAGCGCGTTCGCGAAAAAGCAGAAGCAATTCGCCGGGCACGTAAGCTGGCCAGAAAACGGGCTCAGATCGAGGGACTTATCCCATCGAAAAAACGTAAGCCGCGCCGCTAGGCACAGCCTACGAAATCAAAATTCAAAGCCGCCTCATGGCGGTTTTTTTATTGGGTGTTATGGATACGGCGGAAGCGAGCGATTTCCTCGCCGTCCTTATTGTACCAAATGAGAATACCACTTTCCATGTCGGCCAAATGATAAGCCATTTTGGGCCCGATGATGTTGAGAAAATGAAATTCTGCACTATGTGTCGCGCTGATTTTCTCGACCGTTATACCGGTTTCTACTTCCATCCAAAGCTCCGTGCACGCTTCTTTGACCGCGCTCTCAACCGGCATCCAGACGCGCAGGCCATAATTGTTTGACGGGTTTACCGCTTTGTTGAAGATTGGATTGCAAGACTGAAACCCATTCCAGACCAAATCCCCTGTATTTGGATCAATAGACGTCGTAAGAACGGAGCGGGATAAATCATAAGGCTCGGTCAAGCGTTTGAACTTTGTCGAATCCATATGAGAATCTGGGTCGAATCCCTTGAAGTAAACGACGGACCAACTCGTGACGGATATTTCTGATCGTTTTAATTGGGGTTGCGGTTGAATTGGTCGACGACATTGCGCTTTTTCCTCCCGGAGTTCCGCAGATCTGTATGAGCGGCCAAAGAATATGGGTTCGGCTTTTTTACGTTTGGTTATGGGCGGGGTCTCTCTTGGGATGGTTTTTGCTGGCGACTTCAGGATACGAATTTGATCGCCCCGCTCCCATTCTTTGGGATCATAGTCGATCTCGTGCTGGATAACGACAGGCTCATCTATGGTCACACGTTTGCAGGATGTTTTGTATGAACTCTCACCCAGAAAGGTTCTGCTTTTTAAAACCGACCGCTGATCTGCGCCTGTAACTTTGTCGCTAGTTTGATAGAGGGCTCGCTCATACGCACTGTTACATCTGACACCTGACATATCCATGGTTTCAGACCAGGAAATGGTCTTGGGGGCCTGGTAATTTGGCGGTCGGGGTATCCACTCATAAACGGCTGGAACGGTGATGAGTTCCGTATTCTCGAAGACTTCAATTTCCACCAAGCCCTCTTCGTCCACATTCTCCGGCATGGCGTACATATTCACCAGCCGGCTGGGTTTTTCAACGACAATTCTTGATCGCAGGACTTGTCCGTCTGGGCAGTTGCCCTGCGCCCAGATCGCCGTAGGACCCCAAAAAAATCCGATTATGCAGAGGCGCAGGAATATCATTTCTTGAGCTTTTTGTTTCTTACATGTTTCTCAATGGCGACCACGTTCTTTTTGTGACCCTTAAGGCGGACTTCTGGTATGGTCCTAAACTTTCTAAGCGCCCAATCTTTATCATGTTTAATGATCAAGTCTTTGAGAATTGGAATGATGGCATCAATGACGATCTGCGATTCCATGCCAGATAAATCGAACGGAATTTCATTCAGCAGGATTTCGACTTTCCGATCCGTATGACCTTTATTGAGCGCTTCGTGAAAATTTTTGAGTTTGGCGGCGATCTCGATGTCACTGAATAGTGTCCACGGGGTTATTTTTAGATATTCAGACGGAAACGGGCCACCGGGCTCGTTCTTTCGGCCATAGCAAAATCCTTTGGTATTGGCCGGGTCTAGATGTTGGGGAAAATTTGGGCGCGCGGGTGGATGTGTTTCATTGAGCAGGCTAAGTCCTAGACGCGGCAATCTATAATCGGGTTTTACGCAGCCCGTATCGAACAGCAAGGCGACAATAGGGTCGCGGCCCTTTTGCCGATTCTCCACGGCTATATGGCGCGCCCAGACGGAGAATTTAGTTGAAAGATCCATAAAGGCTCTCGGAGGTGTAATTCTCTCAACAGACCGCAATGGATCTGGTACAAATTCCGTCTTCAGGCGTGTGCGTTCAAAAGGCTCGGGCCAAAGCGGGGAGGCTGAATTGAAATATATGAAAACACCTATCTCGGGAATATCTATGGATTTATGGGTGAAACACAATCCAAACAAGGACGAGGCATAGGGCCCGCGACCGATCCGTAGATTCAAATTCCTGTCGGCCGATGGGTCCCATATTTCTTCCTGAAAATCGGGTTGGTCACACCGACCATCATCCAGGCGGTATTCGGTCGCCCGGATTTTTCGCGGCGGCGCTGACGGCGGTAGCTCGGGATCAGGTTCTGTCTCGATGATGATGACCTTTTTGGCATGCCCATGCAGCAAGAGAGCTCGGCAAATATCTAGGCATCCACGCAAACCCGATTCCATGACAAAACTAACTGTGTCGGGCCAGAGCGCAAAGCCATAGTTAAAAACCGGAAAAGGGTGACGGCCATCGTTGTAAAACCCGCCGCCCGAGAAATAACGTCCGCGCGTGTATTTAATGACTTCATCCAGATCTTCCAGCGTTTCAATTGAGATAAATGCGTCGGCATCGGGCAAGTCCTTGTAGCCGTGGCGAGATGTGGATTCGTAAAGCATTTGCATGACGGGTAAGAATTCCTGAAGTTGCTGGTTTCGGTCGGGGACGGACTTTTCCGTCACCTGTGCGAAACAGGACCCCGAAACGAAAAGTATACATATAAGGATGAAGGACATGCGCAGCATAGCGCCCAATATTCTATTATTTTGTAGAACGCAACGGATTTCTACATTTATGAAGAACACGCGGGCGGAATGAGTGACTTGCTAATTTCAAACCGCACGATATAGGGTGGCCCGAAAAAGGTAGCCAATCATGTCAGATAAACGAGTTAACCAGCGACGGAAAACTATTTTGAATATGACGTTTGTCTATCTGATAAACGCTTACCATTTTGTCGGTTTTTTATTGCCTCACCCGGTTCGAGAATTGTTCTTTTCCATCCTTTTGAAATCTAAAGGTCGCGGGACATCTATTGATAATAAGGTTTACTTTAAGTTTCCTTGGCTGGTTAAGCTGGGTAACGGCGTTAGTATTAATCGTGGTGTTGAGTTTTACCCTGACTATTTTAGCAAAGCCGGGATTACCATTGAAGATAAGGTAAGAATCGCGCCGAATGTCCGGATCCATGCGTCTGGTCATGATTTAAATGATCCGACCTTAGATCGCCATGTCGGCGCGGAAGTCAGAATCAAAAAAGGCGCTTGGATCGGCGCAGCTGCCATCATATTGCCCGGCGTCGTCATAGGCGAAAATTCTGTGGTCGGAGCAGGGGCCGTTGTGACAAAAGATGTGCCTGACAATGCAATTGTTGCTGGAAACCCAGCTAAACATATCAAGTCACGCGGGATCAGTTAGACGCAAAAAAGTCTCGGATCGAATCTACGATCTCGGGAATATACTGATCGACACCATACCAAAGCGGCAATCGTATCAGCGTTTGTGATATCCTGTTTGTAACGCTCATATCACCGATCGCCTCACCGAGTTTGAGTCCAGCCGGCGCACTATGTAAGGGAATATAGTGGAATGGCGCAGAGATGCCTTTTTCTTTCAAACTTCGTATGAGCTTGTTGCGTGTTTCATTTGAATTGATCAACAGATAAAACATGTGGGCGTTATTGTAGACATTTTCAGCGATTTGAGGACGTTTCACGCTTCCGGTGCGTTCCAGATCTTCGAAAGCGTCATAATACATATCCCACGCTTCACGCCGCTTCTCTGTGATCTCTTTGGCTTTTTCAAGCTGCGCGAGCAATAAGGCTGAGGTCAATTCGCTTGGAATGGCGGAAGTCCCGATATCTACCCAACTATATTTATCGATCTCACCCAGGAAGAAGGCTTTCCGGTTGGTTCCTTTTTCAGAGAGTATATAAGACCGTTTTCTAAATTTCTCGTTGTTGACGATTAAGGCGCCGCCTTCGCCACAGGCGATATTCTTTGTGTTATGAAAGCTAATGGTCGCCAGATCAGATTGAGATCCCACGGGTTTGTTATTCTCATAAGCCATCAAGGCTTGAGCGGAGTCTTCTATGATCAATATATCTTTGGAGACCTTATTTGCCTTGTCACGGATTGCGGCAATATCACAAGGTTGTCCGGCGTAGTTTACAGGAACGATAACGCGGGTCTTCTCGCTCAAAGCTTTTTCGACTTGTGTTGGGTCAATGTTGAGCGTGACAGGGTCAATATCAACGAAGACAAGTTTCGAGCCTCTTAACGCAAAGGCATTGGCTGTAGAAGAGAAGGTGAAAGATGGTAGTATAACTTCGTCACCAGGGCCGATATTCGCTAGCATGGCCGCCATTTCCAGTGCAGCGGTACAGGATTGAGTCATGACGGCATCGGCAGCGTCAAAGTGATCCTTCAACCAGGTTTCACATCGACTTTTATAGGTGCCAGACGCACCAAACTCACCCGTCGAAACAACCTCAGACACATAGTTGATCTCGTTACCTACGGGAACACATTTGTTGAAAGGAATTCGCATCGACCTAGACCCTAATCACGTCACGCTGCCTAGTATAGGTCTCAATAGCAGTAGTAAAGCTTTACAGGGACAAAAAAACATAGATAAGGCTCCCAGCAATCTATGGGGTTTTAACATTGGCAACTTTACAGACATTGTCGCCTGAACGGTTACTGATCAGCGTTGTTATTCCTGTCTACAATAGCGAAGATATCGTTGGTAAAACTATTGACCGTGTTGTGTCGTTTTTCACCGATAAAAAATGGGCTTTCGAAGTTGTTTTGGTCAACGATAATTCCAAAGATGGATCATGGGATGTGATCAGAGAACGTGCCACAAATGATGATCGTATTATCGCCGTCAATATGGGTAAGAATTTCGGCCAGCATACAGCCAATATCGTTGGTTTTAGATATACAAAAGGTGATTGCGTTATCACCATGGATGACGACCTTCAAAACCCGCCTGAAGAAATCGAAAAGCTCGTTCTTAAACATGTGGAGGGCTATGATCTCGTCGTCGGAACATTCGGAGAAAAAAAGCATAGGTTTTACCGCCGTATCGGTTCCGGGCTTATGCAGTTTATCAATAAGAACATATTCACGGCCCCAGAGGGGTTCCGGCATACAAATTTCCGATTGATCGCCCGCCCTGTGATAGACCGAATTCTCGAGTATCGAAATCATTATCCCTACACCTCCGGAATGGCGATGATGTTTTCCTCCCGACAGGCCAATGTTCCAGTCAATCATGCCAAAAGGGAAGTTGGGCAATCAAACTATAACTTTTCCCGTTTGATCAAATTGGCATGGTCCATCATGTTCAATTACTCTGCTATGCCTATTCGTGTTTTGGTTGGCATGGGGTTTTTCATTTCCTTCCTCAGCCTCTTGGTTGCCTTATTCATGGTGGTTCGCGCCATTGTAACGGGCAATGTGGGAACAGGTTGGACGTCGTTGATGTTGGTCATATCTCTGTCAAATGCCGTGTTGTTTATACTGCTGTCTATCATCGGCGAGTATCTGGCGGTCATTGCTCAGCAGGTTAGAATGGATCGTCACTTTTTCGTCAATGATGTTGTTGGTTTCGAGAAAGCGGATGAATAGACATTTTATTATCGGGGGTGCTCAAAGGTCAGCAACGACCTATCTCTATCAGGTTTTAGACTCCCACCCGCAAATACAGATGGCCAAGCCGACACGGCCCGAGCCAAAGTTTTTTCTGAAGGAAGCGGATTATTCAAAAGGCTACACCGAATATTTCTCACGCTATTTTCAATCAAAGAATTGCAGTCCTGAGCTTGTTCTGGGCGAGAAAAGCACGACTTACATTGAGTATAAGGACGCCGCAATTCGTATAAAGAAAATGTTACCTTCAGCGGAAATCATATTTGTTTTGCGTGATCCGATTAAGCGGGCAATTTCCAACGTTAATTTCTCCCGCATGCATGGGTTCGAAAGTCATCCGATTGATGAGGCGCTTCTCAGGGAGCTTGATCAACCAGATCAGGTATTGGGAAAAGCTGGCTTGTCTACATCGCCTCAGAGCTATCTCTGGCGGAGTTCCTATGCAGATATGTTGGGGCCTTGGTATGATATCTTTGATCCTCAGAAGATTACATTGATCACGTCTGAGAATGTTGTTGGAAACCTCAGTACACTTCAGAAGGTTTTCAGCAAGCTTAAGGTTGATAACGATTTTATTCCGAAGGGTCTGACAGATGTTGTGAATCAAAGTGACAAGCCCTCAGCCCGAGGCCCTTCACCGGAAACTTATCGACGGCTCCGCGATTACTTTGCCCCTAAAAACCAGCTCTTAGAGCGTTTATATAATTTGGATATTTCGTCATGGAAAACCTAGAAAGTAAGTCCAGGCGATTGCCAAACGGTGCCTCGGTCATTTCCGTTCTAGGTATTGTTAGTTTGAATTTGTTTGGCGCGTGGATACTCAAAGAGTCCACTCAGTATGATCTTTTATCTTTCGTGGCGATGACGCTTATTGGGCTTGTTATTGTTATAAATTTGGCCCGATTTGTATTGTGGGCGTGGCTTCATAAGCGCGTGGATCTGTCCAAATCATATCCTTTGACTGCCATATTTTACCCCATGATTGCCGTGTTGTCAGTTATCCGGGGTGAAGTGATTCAGCCGTTGCAGTGGTTTGGAATTTTCATGATTACGCTTGGTGTTTTCTGGTTCGGTGTATTTGTGCAGGACAAACAGTCATGAGCGCGGCCGTTTTGCCATGGATATATACGGGCATTGCCATTTGCTTGGGATCAATTGGACATATTCTTTTGAAACTCAACGCTGTGACATCGAAGCGGATCTATATGCTGTTGGCCATAATGTTTTTCATTAGTGTTCCAGCGCTAAGTTTTATGGCTCTAAGAGATTTGACTATTGCACAGGTTTATCTATGCACCGCTTTAATCCCAATTATAACAACATTCGGCGCGTGGTTGGTGATCAAGGAAGTTATAACAAAGCATCATTTGATAGGACTCGTATTTATTACGGTCGGTACTTTTCTTTACTTATACCCGTCTTTGACGCCTGTGGGAGTTTGACAAGGCCGTTAATTCCTTGGCAAAGGAAACAGGCATGAAGACACTTAATACATTCGAACACCGGAATTCTACGATTGCCTTTGCGGCGTTAATTCTAATTCTGATGGGGTTTTGGGTTCGATATATTCTTCAAGTCGATCCTGTATTGCCGGTGACGGATCAATACCCGCTATTGCAAGAATACGCTCAGTTTAAAAAGCAGGGATTGAGTTTTGAGTTGCTCTGGAGCACGAAGGGCGGGCATCTCTACCCAGGATATAAGCTGACCTTTTTTTTGAACTGCTTGCTTTTTGGGTTCTCACCTAAGCTTGAAATATTCGTATCCCTCTTCTTTTTTACGGTCGCAATATTTTACATCGTACACACTTTTGCGTCAGAGATTAGGCTGCCGCAAATAGTGGTCGTTTTGTTCGGCCTTGCAGTGATGCTAATGTTTACAAATGGGCAGACCGCTTATCAGTCTACCTATTCGCTTGTGGCGACACGGCTCATGAATTTCGCCTTCTTTGTTTTCGCGAGTATGATGTGTTTCAAATTTGTTTCAGAAGAGCGGCCAACCCTTAAGAATCTAACCATCAAAGGCGTTCTGTTTTTTGCGGTTCTTTGTGTCGTTATTTTGTTTTTCGGCAGGGGCTGGGGGATCGCCGCAATCGTTGCCATGGCGGGCTTGACTGGATTGCATTTTTTATCCAATTGGATTCAAGAGAAATTTGAGATCCGGCCACATATTTTGGTATTGATTTCAGTTCTTCTAATTCTTCTGATCTATTTTGCTCGAAATGATGCCAGTGCAGACGGCCCGTTAAATTTGACGAAAGCCGGCGCTTTCGCATTGACCAAGTTTGGAAACGCCGGACTCGGTATGTTTGACCATGACCTAAGCCGAGTGGTAGCGGCAGATAGGATTGCCTCGGTATTATTCCTCGTTTTGACAATTTTATTCAGCTTAAATTATCTTTTCCGCCGACGTGTAACGAAGGCGATTTGGTTGGCTCTCTTCCTGGTTTATTTTTCAATTATAGCAACGTTACTGGTCGCAGTGAGCCGCTATTCTGGCTCCCCATTTTTTCCACGTCATAACATAGAGATGTCCATTGGTTGGGTTGGAATGCTATTTCTTATTTTCAAGTTTATGGACGAAAAATTGACGGGACAACTCAGGTTTATTCTGCCAGGGCTTTTGGCTATCCTTTTCGCGGTGCCCGCCGGAATAAATAGTCACAAGAACTATGACTCTCATAAGTTTGTAAAAAACTATTATCTGCGTCTCAAGGACAACTACATTGCGGCCTATACGGAACCTGGCAAGTTTGAGAAAGAGTTTAAGTCAATCGGGTGTCCCCGCAATCGTCAAACCTGCTTGTCCATTTTAGAGATCATGAAAGAGTACGGTATTTCTAGATCGGTCATTGAAGACGCCCAGACCGACCTCAAGACCGACCGCAAGGCAAACAAGGGAAAATAGCTACGGCTTCCCAACCACCTTCAATACGGTTTTGCGGCCTATAGACTCCATATCGTCTTTGATTTGTACAATCGGGTCCAGATCGGCGCTGTAGTGGGCGGTCAGGGTGACGCTGGCTTTGGGGGCATTGGCCAGACGGCTCTCAACGGCGAATTGAACTGTGGTAATGTCAACGCCTTCTCCGTCAACGGAAACATTATTAGCCGCGTCGACAAAGACCTGAATGGACGGAGGGCCGGGAGGTCCTTCGCCACCGGCATTCGGCTGGGTGAAGTCCAAGCCTGTCTCGTTTAAGAAGGTTGCTGTGACGATAAAAAAGATCAGCATGATAAATACGATATCGAGCATAGGCGTCATATCGACAGCTGATCCTTCGTGTTTCTTTAAGCGTTTTCTTAACGACATAAGCTCCTCCTGCTGGCAAAAGTGATCCGGAATTCCGGGCTTATTTTGTGTTTCTCAATCAGGTTTTTCAGCTCCAGATAGGCCCCAAGCTCCACATCCGTTTTGGCCGTCACTTTATAACGGAGTTTTTTAGGCACAGACTTCAGCTGCAAAAATAGCGTATCCATATCCGCCAGGGCGACGGGAACCCCATTCACCAGAATACGGCCATCACATGCCATGCAAATTTCAACGATATCATCAGCGTAGGATTTTCGGTCAAAGCAGCGGCTGCCGTAATCGCTCATTATTGAGTTTTGAACGCTCTGAGCCTGGGCGGGAATCGGCGGCCCCAAAAAAGCTCCGATTGAAAGCGCTAGCGCGATAATAAGGCTATGTGTGCTTCTCCCCAACATGCCCATTGTGTAACATAATTACGTAACATTGTCAATG
>CALDSY010000204.1 GCA_937924355.1 uncultured Caulobacterales bacterium | reverse complement strand
CCATGACTCCACCTTTCAGTCTCTAGATTCTCAAGTTCGCGCTTATAGGGACGGATTTTTTAAAGTCAACTTTGAATCAGGCCGGGAAACGGTCCTGAATATAGGTCCCGCGGTGCATTCGAGAGTAAAACACATTACGCGGCGGCTTTGGTGTGCGCAAATGCTGTTTTAGAACCTCTAACATCATGGTTGTGGCGCGCTGCATCTCAAGGCCTTTAATTTCGTCCCAGCTATACCAGCCTACATTGCCATGTTCACCACTATCACCGACCAAATCCGGATCGCCGTTGAATTTCTGAACAAAGAACCAGGTGTCATAGCGCTTATGGCGGTGAGGCGGTGTAACGGCCCGGCCAAAGACATCAATGACGGAAAGATCTGGTAGAATACCCCCCTGCCGAAAGGCGTCCCAACTCTCATCATTGATATTGCGGGTCCATTTTTGCGCTTTGCCCACCATTAGACCTGTTTCCTCCCAGGTTTCACGAATGGCGGCCAGCACGCAGGCTCGGGCTTTACGGGGCGAATAGGCGGCCTCTAAGACGTTTTCCGTGCGGCTGTTCAGGTCTTTGTCATATGGGGCATAGCTATCGGCCCGGTCCACACGCCCGCCCGGAAAGACAAAAACAGACGGCATGAAATCATTGCGGCTAGAGCGTTGTCCCATGAGGATTTTCGGGTCGGTGCGGCTACCCGTATAAAGCGCAATGGTTGAGGCCAGACGCGGTCTTGCGGCCCGGTTCAGCGCTGCCCGCTTTTGGGCTTCCGTCTTTGTGAGCTTGGGAAGTTTCACCTGCGTCGTTTTTTGCCAGAGCGTGCCGTCTTGTATTTTTGATTACGGCCTCTCGGATTATGTTTGGGACGGGGGCCTTTTTCAGGCTCGGAGAGCATTTCAAATATCAACCCGCCCGTCACCGGTGTAGCCTCTTTCAGGCGTACGCGCACTTTTCGGCCGAACCTGTATGTCCCGCCTGTTTGTGCGTTTGTTAAGGCCTTGGTTTTCTCATCGAACATAAAATAGTCATCGCCAAGAGTTCTGGCCGGAATAAAACCGTCCGCGCCGGTCTCATCCAGCGTGATAAACAGTCCAGCCTTGGCGGAGCCGGTAATACGCGCGCCAAACTCCGCGCCAACCCGTTTTTCCAAAAAGGCGGCGATATAGCGATCTTTGGCATCGCGCTCGGCGGCCATAGCGCGGCGCTCCGTATTGGAAATATGTTCGGAGGTTTCCTTAAGACGAGTGAACTCTTCTTGGGTTGTGCCGTCCAATCCTAGGTTAAAGGTCCGGATCAGGGCCCGATGAACCACCAAATCGGCGTAACGCCGGATCGGGGAGGTGAAGTGAGCATAATGGGTCAGAGACAATCCAAAATGACCTTTGGGATCGGGGCCGTAATAGGCCTGAGTTTGGCTGCGCAGGACGGCCATGCCAACGGTTTCTGTCAGGTCTTTTTCGGCGGCCATTTCCAGAAGTTTGTTAAACCTGCGTGTGGAAACCCGTTCGCCCACAGACCATTTTAGGCCAACGGCCGGGAGGAAGTCTGACAGGCCTTGCAGTTTTTCGCGGGCCGGGGCTTCATGGACGCGCACAATGGTTGTCACGCCTTTATCGCCGAGGGCCTGCGCGGCTGCTACATTGGCCTGCACCATAAATTCTTCGACCAGTTTATGGGCGTCAAAGCGCTCGCGCAAAGTAATGCTTGTGACTTTGCCGGCGTCATTAATATTGACCCGGCGTTCAGGCAAGTCGATGGCCAGAGGCGCTCTTTGGGCGCGGGCCTTACGCAGAGACTTATAGGCGCTGAACACGTCCTTGAGCGTATCGATTACCGTTTCGGCCACTTCGCCGGGATTGCCGTCAAAGCCTTCTTGGGCTTGTGCATAGGTCAGGCGGGCATGGGAGCGCATCAATCCGCGGACAAATTTATGATCGACTTTGGAGCCATCGCCGCGAAAGCGCATGCGCACGGCCATACAGGCCCTGTCTTCATGGGGCCGAAGCGAGCAGAGATCGGCAGAGAGCTCTTCTGGTAGCATGGGCTCGACCCGGTCGGGCAAATAGACCGAATTGCCTTTTTCCCGAGCGGAATTGTCGAGCGCCCCGCCGGGCTGCACATAGGCGGCCACATCGGCAATGGCGACCCAAACGGTCCAGCCGCCCTTATTTTTGGGATCCTCATCAGGGGCGGCGAAAACCGCATCGTCAAAGTCTTTGGCATCTACCGGATCAATAGTGATCAGCGGGATATTGCGAATATCTTCGCGGAACTTATCCAGCTTTGGTAGTTTCAGGCTACGCGCCTCATCCAGAACTTCATCAGCAAAACCTGTTGGAATACCGTGCTGACGCAGAGAGATCAAAGAGGCGGATTTCGGGTCATTGGCCAGGCCAATGATCTTGATAATCTCGGCGCGTTTTTCATAGCTGCTGCCGCGTTTGCTGTTTGAGGTTCGAAATTCGACCAGACTGTCGATTTCTGCGCCTTCGGGCACGCGGGTCGGGCGAAATTCATTGCGGGCGCGCTTATCCACCGGCTTGATGGCCCAGCCGCGGCCATCTTGATATAGAATACCCAAATGTTTCATGCCGCCCCGGCCGAGCTTCTTCATGACCTGGGCGATATAGCCTGACTCGCCGGGCTTAATTTTACAAAGGGCGCGGCTATTCATCCCCAACTGAGCGCCGGCACGACCTTTGGCTTTTTTGGATGTTGGACCTTCGCGCACGATCATACGCGGCGGCGGACCATCTTCGCGCCAATTATCCGGCACGCCGATCATATCGCCTTGATCATCAATCTCGACAACCCGAATGACCATAACGCCGGGGAGTTCACCAGCAATGCGGTAGGTTTTTCTGGAGGTTTTCACCAAAACGCCACCTTCGACCATTTCGCGAATGGTTTTGCGCAGCTCACGCCGCTCGTCGCCTTTAATGCCAAGGCGCCGTGCCAAATCCTTGAGGATGAATTTGTCCGGGTTCTCCCGAACAAGCTCTAAAATATCTTTATTGAGGTTTTCCACGGCTCGCGGGGTAGCACAGCGCGGCTAAAGGGCAAGGGTTTTAGCTGGTCTTTTTCTTAGCTGCTGTTTTCTTTTTGGCTGCTGGTTTCTTTTTCTTCGTCGGTGCTTTTTTCTTTTTGCCGCCTTTGGCTTCCTTGGCCGCGATATATTCAAGCGCCATTTTCATGGTCACGTCTTCGGGCTTGGTGCCTTTGGGGATGGTCGCGTTGATCTTTTCATATTTTACATAGGGACCATAGCGGCCATCCATGACCTTGACCGGCTTTTTGCTTTCAGGATGCTCGCCAAGCTCCTTGAGAGCTTTGGCAGCTGCCCGGCCGCGTCCGCCGCCTTTAGCGCGCTTTTCCGCGAGCAAAGTGACAGCCCGGTTGAGGCCGACTTCGAACATCTCTTCTACATTGGGCAGGTTGGCATAGGTGCCGCTGTGGAGAATATAAGGTCCGTAACGCCCGATGGCGCCCGTAATCATTTGGCCGTCTTCCGGGTGTTTGCCGATTTCGCGCGGCAAATTCAAAAGACGTAGAGCTTTTTCAAGGTCGATAGAGTCAAAGGGCCAGTTTTTGGGCAGGCCAGTCCGCTTTGGCTTTTTCTCTTCGCCGAGCTGAACATAGGGGCCGAAACGACCATTTTTCAAAAACACATCTAGGCCGCTATCCGGATCGACGCCGAGCATTTTGTCTTCTTTATTGGCTTCGGCCGCGTCTTCTGCGCCCTGTCCAAAGGGACGGGTGAACTTGCATTCCGGGTAGTTTGAGCAGCCGATAAAGGCGCCGAATTTACCGACTTTGAGCGAGTGCTGTCCATCCTCACAGGAGGTACAGCTGCGGGGGTCAGATCCGTCTTTGCGCTCCGGGAAGACCAACGGGCCAAGGGCAACATTAAGCGCGTCGAGCACTTGCGAAACACGCAGCTCTTTCGTGCCGTCTACATGGGCAGAGAAGTTTTCCCAGAAATCTTTAAGCAGAGCCTTCCACTCCAGATCACCGGAAGAAACTTTATCCAAACGTGTCTCTAGGTCCGCCGTGTAATCATATTGAACATAGCGGGTGAAAAAGTTTTCTAGAAAGGCGGTAACCAGGCGGCCTTTGTCGGACGGGGTAAATCTGCGTTTATCCAGAGTGACATAGTCCCGGTTTTGCAGGGTCTTCAGCGTTGACGCGTAAGTCGACGGACGACCAATGCCGAGCTCTTCCATTTTCTTGACCAAGCTGGCCTCAGAATAACGAGGCGGCGGCTGGGTAAAGTGTTGATCAGCATCGACTTTGTCAGACTTGGTTGCGTCGCCGCGCTCAACAGCGGGTAGCAATCCGCCTTCTTCGTCATTGTCTTCTGAGGCCGGTTTGCTGGCCTCATAGAGTTTCAAAAAGCCATCAAATTTCAGAACAGAGCCTGTCGCCCGCAGGCCAACTGTTTGGGCGTCGTCACCAATTTCAATGGTTGTGCGCTCGAGCCGGGCTTCTTCCATCTGGCTGGCCATGGCCCGTTTCCAGATGAGTTCGTAAAGCTTGGCTTGATCTCCTGTCAGTTTCACCCGGCCAGGCACGCGGGCAAAGCTGGTGGGACGAATGGCTTCGTGCGCCTCTTGGGCGTTTTTAGCTTTATTCTTAAAGACGCGCGGAGACTTTGGCAGGTAAGTTTCGCCAAATTCCGATTTCACTATTTCGCGGGCTTCGGTGATGGCTTCGCCGATCATAGAGATGCCGTCGGTCCGCATATAAGTAATAAGACCAACGGTTTCGCCGCCAATGTCGATACCCTCATAAAGACGTTGGGCCGTTTGCATAGTCCGCGTTGCGGAAAACCCAAGTCTTCGCGATGCGTCTTGCTGCAAGGTTGATGTTGTAAACGGGGCGTAAGGCCGGCGCTTAACCGGCTTGGCTTCAACAGTCTGAACTTTCAGATCCGCGTCTTCGACCTGCTTTTTGGCCGCCATAGCGTCAGACTCTGTTGCCAAAGAAAACTTGTCTAGCTTGGTACCGGCTAGAGTAACGAGATTGGCCGTGAAAGGCTTGCCTTCTGCAGATTTAAGGTCGGCATGGACGGACCAATATTCCTGGCTCTGAAATCTCTCAATCTCATTTTCGCGCTCACATATGAGACGCAAAGACACCGACTGGACCCGACCCGCAGAGCGAGAGCCGGGCAGTTTTCGCCATAAAACCGGCGACAAGGTAAAGCCCACAAGATAGTCCAGCGCGCGGCGGGCCAAATAGGCGTTGACCAATTCCATATCCAGTTCACGGGGATTAGCGATGGCCTCTGTGACGTTTTTCTTAGTGATGGCGTTAAAGACCACGCGCTCAATGGTTTTGTCTTTAAGCGCTTTCTTTTTGTTGAGGACCTCGAGCAAATGCCAAGAAATGGCTTCACCCTCTCTATCCGGGTCGGTCGCGAGAATGAGCTTGTCAGAGTTTTTTAGCGCATCGACAATGTCTTTTACACGAGATTTGGATTTGGTGTCGACGGCCCAAGTCATGGCGAAATCAGCCTCCGGATCAACGGAGCCATTTTTAGACGGCAGATCCCGAATATGCCCAAAGCTAGCAAGAACTTTATAATCCTTACCCAGATACTTCTCAATAGTTTTGGCTTTGGCCGGGCTTTCAACAATGACCAGATTCATAAGGCGGACATTTCTCGTGGTGAAAATCAGGCGCCCAAATGGGGGAAGAGTCTGTGAATGTCAACGAACTTTAAAAAATTGTGTTAACGAGATCTGGGATGGGCGGCTTTGTGCACGCGTCGTAAGCCATCCACATCCACACCTGTATATCTCTGGGTTGTGGAGAGGTCTTCGTGGCCCAGAAGTTGTTGAATCGTCCGTAGGTCACCGCCGCCGGCCAGTAAATGTGTCGCGAAGCTGTGACGTAGCGCATGGGGCGTGGCCGTCTCCGGTAGCCCTAAATATCCGCGAAGGACCTGCATATCGGATTGCACCTGTCGCGCCGACAAAGGCCCGCCGCGAACGCCGCGAAACAGCGCGGTCCCTTTTTCTAGCGGGTAGGGACAGAGCTTCACATATTTGTCCACGGCCTCGATAACGACGGGGAGGATCGGGACAATCCGGGTTTTGTCGCCTTTCCCTGTGAGGGCCATGGATGATTTTAAGGGCAAGTGATCCGGCGTCAAAGATAAGGCTTCTGATACGCGCAGGCCAGCGCCGTATAAGAGCATCATGACAGCCGTGTTGCGAGCCTGAACCCAGGGACGTTCGTCCATGGAGCCCTCAGCCACAATATCTTTGGCCCCGGACATAGAGAGAGGCTTAGGTAATGGCGCCGTGACGCGGGGACCTTTCACGAGGCCAATGGCGTCATTACTGACACCGTACCGCCGGTTCAGATAACGATAGAAAGTCCTAAGGGCTGAAAGCTGCCGGGCGATAGAGGCGGCGGATAAGGATTTGTCGCCGCGTTGCCGGAAAGCGAGATAGGCTCGAAAATCTCGTAATGCGAGACCGGCCAGATCCGCGACGGTTAAAGTTTTCTCGAAATGCCCCGTAAGAAAGCCTGTAAAAGCACTGAGATCGCGTTGATAACTTTCGACGGTTTTTACCGCCAGACGCCGCTCACCTTGCAGGTGGGATAGAAAGCTTCCGATAGCATCTTGGGCGGTTATGCGGGCAATAGACCGTGTCATGGAATCCATTATGCTCATCCAGGGTTAATGAAGCTTTGCGGATAGTTATCTTGACTTATGGAAAGCAACAGACGACATGGCATTTATGTCTACCACAGAGGTTGAAATACCGTCGCTCTACGCCGCGTTTGAAAAAGAACGGGACGGGCTGATTGCCCATATTGGCGACAGCGCATTATCTTCTGGACAGATTGTGACGGCGGCCCGCAAAGCGCTGGACCGTACGGGTTCAAATTTTTCCGCGCAAACCCAGGATATGAAAGTACAGCGTGCCGGTTTGTGGCTTTTGGAAATGGTCAAATCCGGGGCCAGCGTGCTTGATCAGGGGACCATGGCTGAAATCATCTGGCATGAAGTCCCGGCCAAACGCGCGCCCATTCCTTGGGCGCAAAATCTGTTTTACGGAGTTGGGTTTGGACTAGTGGTTTGGTCAATCTCTCAGGACTCTCGACCTGGTATTTACGCAGGAGTCATCCTCATGGTCCTGCGGTTTTTAGATCCTGACAATTGGCGGGGTCGGCTGGATCGATTTAAATTCTGGAGACGCAAGAAGAATAAAATGGCGTTCGGTGAGGGCGCCGCTACGGCAGAAGCCCGCATTCAAGTCAACGCACACGGCTTTGTGACAGCCCTTTCGGAATCTTTGAAAACGGCCGATCACATTCTCGCCCGTCTTGCCGAGCCCAAACAGGAGACTCATTGGCGCGAAGACCCACGATTAATGCATTTCGTTCAGGGACTGCTAGAGGCCCGTCAATCGGACGACGGAGATTTTGCTTTAACTTTGGTCGGCAAAGAGCTGGAGTCTATTCTCGCTGCCGAGGGCATAGAGCGTTTGGAGTATAATAAGAAGAACGAACAATATTTCGATGTGATGCCGGCTTTGGAACAATCGGAAACCAAAGTGGCCGCCCCCGCTTTGATGGCCGAGGGACAATTGATTGTCCGAGGCACGGTCTGGAGCTCCGATGTCGAATAAAGAGGTAGAGTTCCTGGGCTATGATTTAGGCCATGGGGAAACGGCAGTAGGCCGGGCCTATAATCGGTCTATGCGCGAGCCAGAAATCCTAGATTATCGCGGCGAGAAAAGTTTCGTAACGGCGGTGGCCCGCACAAAATCAGGTATTAAAATTGGAGCTGACGCTGTGAACCTGGCGGCCATGGGGGATCGGCCTGATGTTTGGGTAAAATTTAAAGACCGCAATCTCGCCAACAAAGCCGTCGAAGAACCAACACGGCTATTCACGAAAGCTTTGATGGAAGGCTTGGCCGCTGAAAAGAAAATCCAGGGGCTTAAGAAAAGTCGTTTCATCATTGGGTGCCCGTCGGGATGGAGCCCCGCTGTGCGCGCCGATTATTCGGCCTTGTTTCAATCAAGCGGCCTGGGGTCTGTTCGCGTTGTCCCTGAAAGCCGGGCGGCCCTGATGACCGCATTAGAGCAAGGGTATCTATCGCTAGAAGCCGCGCAGTCCAGCGTTCTGATTGTTGACGTTGGATCCTCCACAACCGACTTTACGTTTTGCCACGATCTCGAAGCTGAGGATGTTGGGCATAATGCGCTAGGTTCTGGATTGCTGGATACAGAAATATTTAAGCTTAACCTGGAGCGTCAACGGGATCGCCGAAAAATTGAAAAGCTCATCAATAAATATCCGCACTACCGACCGGTTATGGAATATTGGTGCCGCCTGGCGAAGGAACAATATTTTACAGGTAATGACACGCCGGTCGAGATTATAAAGCGGCTGCCCATCGGGCGTGGCGTGCTGTTTGAGATCAAACTGGATAAAGCGGATGCGCAACAAATTCTCGCGCAAAGATTGGCGGCTCTTGATCACAAGACCTGGCCGCAAGCTTTTGATGACGCCTTGAAAGACGCGGTCGCGCAACTAGGCGGCCGGGATCCGGAAACAGTGTTGCTGACGGGCGGGGCTTCGCGTTTGCCTTTGGTGGCGCCCGCTTGTTCCAAAGCCTTTCCTGAGGCTCGGATCGTTCAAGGGGCTGAACCGGAATTTGCTATTGCCCGGGGTTTGGCCTGGCACGGGCGGTTTGAGTTTATGCATGCCAGTTTTAAAGAGGCTGTCTCGGAATTGCTAGGTCCAGAGGGCCCAGTCTATGATAAGGCGCAAAAAGCCAGCGTCGAACTTGGCGAACGACTGGCGCCGGTATTAGTCGATGCCATCACCGAGAATTGCATGGTCCCGGCGTTTAAAGAATGGCGGCAAGGACGTGTGGAACGGATTGATGAGGTTCAACCCCTGTTGGAAACACGCCTCAAAGACTGGCTCGAGAGCGAGGATTGTCAGAATACACTTCGTCCCGTTATCAATGACTGGTTTGGTAATTTACAGCGTGACATCGAGAAAGATACTGATCCGGTTTGTCGTGATCACGGCTTTCCGGCGATGGTTCTGTCGCTGGATGATAGCCAAACGGTCAGTGATTATCTCGAAGGTATGAGCGTTTCCGCGCCGACGGTCGCTGGGCTGGAAACAGATACGGCCCTTGTCGGGGCTTCCTTGTCAGGCCTCATCATTGGAACGTTGATTGCCAAAGCCAGCCCTTTGATCGCTGCCCCTGGCGGATTGCTCATAGCGGGCGTCGTCGCAGGCGGCGGCTTCCTGTTTGGCCGCAAAGCCCTCGAAGGGACATTTAATAAAGCCAACGTTCCTGTTGCCGCGCGGCAACTCCTGACCGATGGCCGGGTCAGGCGGGCCGCCAAAAAACAGCGGCCTGAAATGATCCGCGCCGTCAACGCTGCCTGGGAAGAGGCTGCAACCGAAAGGTTTGCTGCGGAACTCGTTGAAACGCTTAATCAGGCTTTATCCGAACGCGCAGATGGCCGAGCCGTGTTATTCCTGATATAGGCGCGTCATGAGAATAAAAGACTGGCTATTTTTCCCCCTGATCATACTGGTCGCTGGCATTATGATCTATATTGCGCTCTTTTGGGGCGACGGTCCTAAAAAAGGCGATCCCGAAGACGGGTGGGTTATTCAGGGTGCTGATCTTAACGGGCTAACCAAATCACCGGGGACTAGTCTTAAAATGAACGGTGTCGATGCCGCTATTATGACAGCTGATTTCACAGTCGATCAAACACGTTCGCAGGGAATTTTCACAACACTCGCCGGAGATTATGCGCTAAATTATGGAGGGCGAGAGCTGGAACTTATTGTTCGGGCGCGTGCCGCTACTGAGAATCCGGCTAAAAAGTTTCAAATCGCCTTTTTAACGGTGCCTGCCATTAAGGGTCGATTTGGGTGGCGGACATTTGATCTGACCAATGAATATCAAGATTACAAAATCAAGACAAAACTAGCACGTTTTGAAGTGGATGATCCGGTAATTTACTTTGGGGTCTGGCCCGACGCCGAAGGCAAGGGCGGTCATATGGAGGTGACGCGGTACTCGGTTAAACCGATTGATTAAAGCCTGCTGACCCGCACCGCTTCGGCCGCCATACAGATCACATGGTAAAACGTGCTGACCGGAATGGTTTTGGCAATGGGGTTGTAGTCGGCGTCGATCTGGTCGACCCAGCTGCCATCCTCATTGAGGTAATATTGAAAAAGACCTTCGATAGCCGCGGCGGCCATATCAGCTGAGCCTTCAATCCCGCGCTCTGCTTGAGCCAGATGACATTTCACCACTTCGGTCTGAACCCAGAGACGTTTTGTATCGCGGCGAACATTGCCGTCGACATCTTCTTCGTCATTAAGGAAATCCGATTGTCCGCGAAAAGCCCGGTCGTAGAGCAGGTTCGCATATTCCGATGTATCGACACCCGATAAGCGCTCATATTGACCGAGGAGCCAGACCCATTCCACCCCGTGGCCGGGCTCGGCGCTATTCCCCATAGGTTCGGCGTAATAGCTCCAGTCTTCGTTGAAAAATTCCCGGATGATGTGGTGTTTGGGATCAAAGATGTGGGCTTTGAAAATTTCGTAAACGCGCGCTGTCAGCTCAAGCCATTTCGGGTCTTGACTGAGATCGTAATAGGCCATGCTGGCCTCAAACAGGTGCATATGCGGATTTTGCCGCCGGGGCAGTTGATGCGGCACACCTTCGAGCCATCCGCCGTAGTCCGACGTCATTTCGTCAGTAATGAACTCCATGATTTCCATGGCGATGGGGTCGCCCATACGCCCGACATTGGCGCAAGCCAGCAGGTAAAAAGCGTGATCATATAGGTCGCGTCGCGGATCGTGGACGGTGCATTGCGGTGCCAAGAGATGAACAAAGCCGCGTTCGCCGTCCGGGCGATAGCCTTTTTCCAGCATAAATTCGAACGTATTCTTGGCCACATAGCTCGCGTCTTTATACCAACCGAGCCGGTCGGCCAGCGCGTAAACATAGACTTGCCGGGCTTGTACCCGCAGACGACGAATAGCTTCTGCATCCGGAGATTTATCCAGTTTCAAATGCTCGTACCAGCCGCCGTCAATGTCGCGGGCCTGATCCGCCCAAAAGGGCAGCGCTGCATCGCGGCACCATTGCTCCAGCCGCTCGGCTTGGCGGGCGAGAGCGTCCTGATGGGCCATATTTACCGTTTTGAGCATGCCGGTCATGTTTAAAGCTCAGCACCTTTGGCTTTTACCAAGGCCCGGGCCTGATCGGCGATTTCCGGGTGGTCTACGGCATAGGCCATAACCGCTTCGAAATATCCATATTTGGAGCCGCAGTCATAATCCTGCCCATTATATTTGAACGCGTGGAAGCTCTGCTCACCCATAAGGCGAGCCATGGCGTCGGTCAGCTGGATTTCACCGCCCGCGCCCGCTGCTTGGTCCTTCAGGAGTTCCATAATCCGAGGCTGCAGAATATAACGTCCGGTGATTTTTAAATTAGACGGGGCTTCGGCTTGAGGCGGCTTTTCGACCATGCCCTTCATCTCGACCAATTGGCCCGTGTCGCCGGCTGTTTTCGGGGCGATCACACCATAAGAGGAGACACGTTCCATAGGGACTTCATCCACCGCAATGATATTTCCGCCGACCTTGTCATAGGCGTCGACCATTTGGGCCAGACAAGACCGCCTGGGGCATTTCACTAGAACATCGGGCAGGAGAATGGCGAAGGGCTCATCGCCAATAACGTCGCGGGCGCACCAGATGGCGTGGCCGAGACCCATAGGGCTTTGTTGGCGCACAAAACTGGTTGACCCAGCCATGGGTAGTTCGGCCGTCAGCTTGTCGAGGATTTCGAGTTTTTTCTTGTCGCGCAGTGTGTTTTCCAGCTCATAAGCCCGGTCAAAATAATCTTCAATGGCGCCTTTGTTTCGGCCCGTGACAAAGACGAAATGCTCGATCCCGGCATCGCGGGCTTCATCCACCACATATTGGAGAGCCGGGCGATCAACCACCGGCATCATTTCCTTTGGAATAGCTTTGGTGGCCGGTAGAACGCGGGTTCCCAATCCAGCAACAGGCAGGACAGCTTTACGGATTTTAGTCATTTGATTTCCCTCTGAATCCCAAAAAAACGCCCCTGTTTGAATTATTCAACAGTAACGGATTTCGCTAAGTTTCTAGGCTGGTCCACATCCGTACCCAGAGCAACAGCCGCATGATAGGCTAGTAACTGGACTCCAATGGATTGGATGATCGGCGCGATAAACGGATCCGCCGTCGGCAGCGCTACGGAAGAATGCGCCATGTGGGCCGCTTCTTTATGGCCCTCTTTATCCGTGAACAGGAATATCTTGGCGCCGCGGGCGGCAACTTCCTGCATATTTGAAACAGTCTTCTCAAACAGTTCATCATGAGGCGCGATAACCACGACAGGTGTGCCTTTTTCAATCAGGGCAATCGGGCCGTGTTTCAACTCCCCCGCGGCATAGCCTTCAGCGTGGATGTAAGAAATTTCCTTAAGCTTGAGCGCGCCTTCAAAGGCGATGGGCACCATAGCGCCGCGGCCCAAGAAGAAAGCATTCTTAGAAGAGGATAGGTCTTTGGCCAGTTTTTTGATGGCACCATCCTGGTTAAGGGCCGTTGATACCAGCAGTGACAAGGCATTGAGGTTATCCATCTGTTTCTGAACACCCGCCGCGTCCAGCCGCCCGCGCTGCTCAGCGGCCAATAAGGCCAGCGAGGCCAGGGCTGTTAACTGAGAGGTGAACGCTTTGGTCGACGCGACCCCAATTTCAGGTCCAGCATTGAGGGGCATCGCCATATCGGCTTCGCGGGCCATGGTGGATGTCATGACATTAACAAGAGCTGCCGTCTTAATACCGGCTTCTTTGCAGTAGCGTAAAGCGGCCAGCGTATCGGCGGTTTCGCCCGATTGAGAAATGGCAATAAACAGCGAATTAGGTGAGAGAACCGGACTGCGATAGCGAAACTCGGACGCGATATCTACGTCGACAGCCAGCCCCGCATACTGCTCAAACCAGTATTTGGCCACTTCGCCCGCATAGGACGCTGTTCCGCAGGCGATCAGAACCAGGCGGTCGATGTCGTTGAAATCGATCTTGTCTTTGATATCGCCAAATTCACTGCGTCCCACATAGTTTTTAAGTGTGGCGTTCAGGCTGGTGGGCTGCTCATAGATTTCCTTGAGCATGTAGTGATCGTAATCACCTTTGTCCGAGCTGGCGGTTGCCGCATTAATAACCGTGACGTCGCGGAGGACCGGTTCATCGTTTTCATTATAAATCTCATACCCTTCAGGAGAGAGCACGGCCCAATCGCCTTCTTCGAGATAAATCAGTTCACGAGAGAGCTGGGCTAGGGCAAGTGCGTCGGAGCCGAGATACATTTCGCCGTCCCCGATACCGATCGCCAAAGGCGAACCCGCCCGGGCTGCAAAAATCTCGTTCCTATCGTCATCAACCATCAGGCCCAGCGCATAGGCGCCGCGGAGTTTTTTCAAAGTCCAAGCAAAGGCTTCTCGAGATGATTTCCCGGTTTTAAGGGCTTCGTCCATCAAATGGGCGATTACTTCAGTATCGGTTTCACTGGTGAAATTCCGTCCAGACAGCTCGTCTCGGATTTCTTGATAATTTTCGATAATGCCATTGTGGACGACGCCGACTTGTCCGGCAAAATGGGGGTGGGCATTGGCCACATTGGGCTCACCATGGGTCGCCCAGCGTGTGTGAGCGATCCCGGCCGGGCCGTCAATCGGGGCGTCGGATAATACATCTACGAGGGATGCAATTTTGCCTTTGGCACGGGCCCGTTTCAAGCCCGATCCATTGAGAACAGCGACGCCTGCGCTGTCATAACCGCGATATTCCAGTCGCTTCAGACCTTCGATCAAACGGTCGGTTACGGTTTCCGTGCCAACGATGCCGACAATTCCGCACATAATATTTACCCAATTATATAGTTGGGGCTCTTATTAGACCATAAATGCGGCGAATTAACGTCCAACACTGGTATAATTTATGCCCATATCCTCCATTACATCAGAGGTGTAGATATTTCGTAAATCCACGACATTGGGCTGTTTTAATAATGCCTTTACTTTTGCCATGTCCAGCGCCCGGAATTGATCCCATTCTGTGATGAGGACCAAAGCGTCCGCCCCGTCCACACACGCATAGGCATTTTCAGCGTATGTGACGCCGTCCAGCTCTTTTTGCGCTTCAATCATGGCTTCCGGATCATAGGCGCGAATTTTAGCGCCGTTTTTCTGTAATAGTGAGATGATCGTGATGCTCGGCGCGGCGCGCATGTCATCTGTATTGGGTTTGAAGGCCAGCCCGAGGACCGCAATAGTTTTGCCATCGACGCCGCCCAAATGGTCGATAACCTTCTTGGCCATTCGGATTTTGCGCCGGTCATTGGCGTCGACCACGGATTTGACAATCGACAGATTTACATCGGACTCGTCGCCGGTTCGTACGAGCGCCAGCGTATCTTTGGGAAAACAAGAGCCGCCATAGCCAGGCCCTGCATGTAAGAATTTGCTACCAATACGGTTATCAAGACCAATGCCGCGAGAAATATCTTGGACATTAGCGCCAACTTTTTCGCATAAATCCGCCATTTCATTAATAAAGGATATTTTTGTCGCTAGAAACGCATTTGCGGCATATTTAATCAGCTCGGAGCTGCGCCGCGACGTCACTAAGATTGGCGTTTCATTCAAATAAAGCGGACGGTAAAGTTGCCGCATGATCTCTATTGCGCGCGGCTCATCCGTACCGATGACAATTCTATCAGGGCGCTTAAAATCATTAATCGCCGCACCTTCGCGTAGAAATTCAGGATTTGAGACCACAGAAAAATCAGCATCAGGGCGCAATGCCTTTATCCGCGCTTCAACGGCATCCCCTGTGCCAACTGGGACCGTTGATTTGGTCACTATTACGGTATAATCCGTGATAAAACGGGCAATTTCATCGGCGGCCGCGTGAACATAGCTCAGATCTGCATGCCCGTCCCCGCGCCGGGACGGCGTGCCAACGGCGATAAAGACAACATCCGCTTGCGCAACGGCCATCTCTGTATCCGTGGTAAATTGCAGCCGTCCTGCGGCCACATTTTCTTGCATTAAGGCCTCAAGACCAGGTTCATAGATCGGCGATTGACCCCTTTTTAGGCCTGTTATTTTATCAAGGTCATTGTCAACGCAAATAACATTATGACCAAAGTCAGAAAAACAGACCCCTGATACGAGACCAACATATCCCGTGCCGATTATAGTTGCTTGCATAGATGATAACTTTCATTATTTGGGGATATTTTGTGAAACGGGTTTTAATTCTAAATTAAGCTATCATAAACCTATATTCGCAATCTAGCCCCAAATCATTGATCGCCTATAATTTATCTTGCGATATTCCCTAAGGAGCCTCAAGCGGAGTAAAAAGGACTTCTTACATTGATAAAGGCGTTATTAAACACAGGATTTAATAGCCTATAAACAAGACCGTCTCTCACTAGGATGCTCCACCTTAAATCATAATATAGGCCAAGATTTACCTTCGCGGCGGATGATTTTCCGCGGTGACCATGTAAAAGTGCGGATTAAATCCCGATAGCTTAATTGGCGGCTGCGCTGTAATTGCCGCCTATCGGCTTTAAATTGCCCAAGCCCCTTATAGCCATCAAATATCGCGCGCATATAGGGCCTTGCAGAGCCGACTTTAATCATCCGAAATAATAGATAAATATGCGCGAAAATATGCAACCCAAGAAAAGGCCAATAAAGCCAAAAGG
>CALDSY010000203.1 GCA_937924355.1 uncultured Caulobacterales bacterium | reverse complement strand
ATTTGCTTGCACGGCGCGCACCATTCTGCCCAGAAATCAACGAGAACAGGTTTGTCGGACGCCAAAACATCTTCAGCAAAAGAGGCGTCGGTAACTTTAACGGTCGGCATGTGGGATTCCTTCCAATGGATTCTTGTTTCCCGCTCTAGGTAGTGAGCGGTCCTATCTGCGTCAAGGCTCTGTCAAGGCGGGTATCAGGTAATATCATCAGCTCGGGCCCGTCCGTCCACAAAAGCGCGCACACAATCGCGTGATCAGGGTGGGTCAAACGGATCATCTCTCGATAGGCAACCATTTGCCCCCAATATATATCCGGCACATCATCGAGATCGGTCGGCGGTGGACGGTTGGACTTATAATCAATGATATAAACTGTATCGTCTGTCACCGCGAGACGGTCGATCTGGCCGTTTAATCGCAAGTGATCCGGTAGGCCCAATCCCTGCCCTGCCAGATCCACCTCGGCGCGGCTGCCCGGGCCAAAGAAATGGGCGTAGTCCGGGTGCTCGAGGATCGCCATAACCTCGGCTTCGATAGAGCTTTTCATGGTATCTGAAATATCCATATGTTGCCCGAGATAGTCGCGCGCCGCCTTTCGCCGTTTATCGGCTTTCAGCTCCGGTAGAATTTCCAATAGCTTATGAGTCAGGTTACCGCGCCGAAACCGATCGACAGTTTGCGACAATGGCGAGCGCACAGGTGGCGCGGCGTATTTTCCGTCCGCTAAGAGATATGACGGGGTGACGCGGCGAGTTTTCGTTGTCTCTGCATCCGCCTTTTCATAGGCCCAATTTGGAATTTTAACATCCGCCTCAGTGGTCGCTTTCTCTTCGTATTTGGCGGCATGAGGCGGCTGCCCATAAATCCGGATATCGCCCCAATCTTTGTTGAAATGCGGCGTCGTACGTGTGTCCAGCTTGTCCAAGGCATCTGAGATTTCCTGATACCAGCAGGCCGTATTTTCCAGACCGTTTTTGGATTTTCCGTACCAGTATCCGCACACTAATAAACGACTCTCGGCGCGGGTCATGGCCACATAAAGCAGGCGCATAAATTCCTGCATTCTGCGAGCATCTTCGCCGTCCCAAGCTGTTTGCAATTCTGCTGGAACACTTGTCTTATTGGGCAGGTAAACCAGGCTTTGATGGTCTTCATCAATATCCCAAGGCAAGAGCTGATCCACGTTTCGGCTTCTGGGTAATTGCGTGGTATCCGGCAAGATGACAACAGGCGCTTCCAAACCTTTCGCGCCGTGCACCGTCATCACTCGGACCTCGCCTTGCGCCGTATCCATTTCCCGTTTGATTTCCTGTTTGTCCCCCATCATGGCTTCGAGAAAATGTTGCAGGCTTGGCGCTTTCTGACGTTGATGCGCCAAGGCCTTATTGAGAAAGGCTTCTAACGCATCCTGCGCTTCCAGGGACAGGCGGGCATAAACAGATTTCAATAGGCTTTGCCCCTGCGCATCGACCATGTCGAGAACCCGGCGGTAGAATTCAAACGGCGCAAAATTTTGGGAATACTCAATCATGCGTTTTAAACGATCCGCTGACCTTCGAAACTTATCGCCCTGGGCGTTTTGCAAGCATCCCCAAAGCGTTTGTCCATCGCGGTCATAGGCAATCTCAAACAGCTCATCATCCGATAGACCAAACATCGGCCCCTTGAGGACTTCGGCCAAAGATAAATCGTCTCCGGGCAGCAAAACAAAGCGGGTCAAGGCTAGCATGTCCTGAACGACCAAACTTTCTGAAACCACCAAACGATCCGCCCCGGCGACCGCGACACCTGCCTCTTTCAAATTCCGAATGACGCCGTCAAAAAAGTCACTGCGAGAGCGCACAAGGATCAAGATATCATCGGGGCGCATAGGTCGGGTGCGTTCGTGTTCCCGGTCATAGATCGGTTCACCTGTGTCCAGCCAGGTCTTGATCTGCGACGCAATAGCGGCGGCCAATTGTTCCCTTGCGCTGGATTTCGACAATCGATCAACGGGACTTGTATCCCACGCCTCTTTTTCATCTTCCGCCTCTGGGCGGGGCGCCAAAGGCCAGAGCTCCACAAGGCCCATATCTTCTCGGTGGGCCAGATGGCGGATGTCTGCTTTGATGGTCGCCACGACCTTGGGATCAAACATGCGGGATTTGCCGTCATTGTCCCGAAAAACCGCGTCCACCATTTGCAGGATTTCCGGAGCCGAACGGAATGACATCTCCATGCGCACGGGCAGTGCATCTGCCTTTTCGGCGTCGCGAATACGCTCCATAAATTGTTCCGGGCGCGCCCCTTGGAAGGAATATATGGACTGTTTCTCATCTCCGACCGCAAAAAAGGTTTTGACCTCTTTCAACAACTCATTGGGATCTTGGATATCAAAGCCGTCCCGAATAGAATCGATAATCGACCATTGCGAGGGCGCAGTGTCCTGGGCTTCATCCACCAAAATGTGGTGAACGCCGTAATCCAGCTTGTAGAGGACCCAGGCGGCAAATTCACTTTCGGCCAGAAGGTTTCGCACCAATGAAATCTGGTCATTGAAATCCAACGCCCTCAACCGAGTTTTCTCGGTTTCGTAATGCTCCACATAGCGGGCGGACATGTCAAAGATCGCCTGGGTCAGATTGAAAGTCTTCACCCGGACCAGTTGGGATTGCACCTCTAAAAGGCGGGCAATCTCTGTCCCCTGATCACGGTTTTGACGCCCAAAGAACGCTTGTACGCCTTCCGGCGCTTTGGCGGTGGCGTAATGTTTGCGCACAGACCCCGTAGTTGTCGTCAGTAACTGCCAGTATTTTTCAAAAGCCTTGAGCGGGTCGTCTACCTCTAGAAGCGCGGCCAGCTCATAACCTTTGGACACATCGTTATTATTGCCGCTTTCAGTCATGCCTTTGGCGGCGGCGCGGATGTCCTCTTTACCTGTCTGCCAGGCGGATTTTTTCAGCGCCTCAATGGAGGTATCATTCCCCAGCCCCAATCTATCCCGCAGCGGCTCTATACCTTTGACCTGCCAGTCTTTGATCTCGTCCACATGGCCGGCGGCCCAGCTCATGAGCTTTTCAACTGTTTGATCGGCCTTTTCCGCCGCCAAGGTGCGAACCGCATGCGCCAAGGTTCCATCCGGAAATTCATGGGCCTCTTGGTAGATCTGGACTTCAATCCGCTTTTTCAGTGCCTTGGCTTCCAGATCGTCAAGCGGCTCAAATCCCGGTTGAATACCCGCCTCGATTGGGAAACGTCCCAAAATGCGTTCACAAAACGCATGAATGGTCTGAACCTTTAATCCTTCCGGCGTTTCAAGCGCTTTGGCAAAGAGACGGCGCGCATTGCGAACGAAATCATCGCTTCTAGCTTTGCCCGGCGCGTTAAACAGTTTATTGAGTTTTTCAATCAACTCATCCTCTGGGATGACAGACCAATCGCCCAGAGTTTTGTACAATCGGTTCTGCATCTCATTGGCCGCAGCCTTGGTGTAGGTCAGACACAGAATTTTATCCGGTGGTGTTCCGCCCAGTAAAAGCCGCGTCACCCGATCGACTAAAACTTTGGTTTTTCCAGAGCCGGCATTGGCTGACGCCAATCGGGACCCGGCTGGATTGGCGGCCTTTACTTGGGCGGCTGTGGCCGCGGCGAGATCGGGACGATCAGCTGTCATGACTCGCACCTCCCTCGCCTAACTTGGCCCATTCTGCGCGGCGGGCCAGCAGATCATAGTCCCCGTAATCATTCTTATACTGGACCCGGGGCTGCGAATGATAAGCCGTGGTCTTTTTATCAAATTCGGAAATCAGCTTTTTCAAATTGTGAAGTGCGTCGGCCTGAAGCTCATCCACGGCCTTTTCGCCGATAACTGTTGAGGCTTGGGTCTGGCCTTCCCCGGCGCCTTTAATACGTATATATTGCAGGTCAACCACCGGGCCCGCTTTAACGCCTTTGAAGGCGCCTGCTTCGACCATGGACGCCAAAAGCGGCATTTGTGGATCGAACCCGGCCTTGACGACTAATTTGCTGGGGATCGCGCCGGTTTTAAAATCAAAAACTGTATATTCGTCGCGCACCTTTTCGATCAGATCCGGTTGCCCGGTGAGCACAAAGTCCACATCCTCTAATACCATTTTATCCCGGATTTCCGATACGACATCATCGGCCTGTTCAAAATTCCGCTCTTTCAAAATCTCAACAAGATCTGTCGCCACACGCTCCAACCGAACCGCTTCGCGGGCCAGGTAAATCGGATCAAATCCGTGCTGGACCAATTGGGTTTTCAAAGACTCGCTGAGTTTGGCCGCTGCATTGCTTGGCAGGTTTTGTTTGAATTCTTTGATAAAGAGCTCGATCCCTTTATGCAGCGCATTTCCGTATTCCCGCGGACCGGCCGCAGCCGCTAAATTGCCCAAGGGGCGCAAGCCCAAAACATGTTGTCCGTAAATGGCATATGGATCGCGGATCCAGGTTTTAATCTTGGTGACAGAAAGTTTACGTCCCTTGGGCCAGCGCTTGTCCACATCTGGCATTGGGGCGGGCGGATCGGCGGGCGAGACCTTGCTTGGCCCGACATAATCAATGTATCGCGCCCAGAGATGATAAGGGTTGTCTGGCGCTAGTGCCTTGTCGGCCTTGTCACCCAATCCCCCCTTGACCAGTGTCTTTAGACGCCACAGCCACCGGGACGCAACGCGGGGGCCGTCCTCGGAACGTTGTGCCCGGGTCAGGATAACTTTTGGATTAGAGGCCAGTTGCTGGAAGTCATGGGCGGCCAGACCCAAGCGCCGCTCGGGCAAAGACAAGCCCAAATGTGCGCGCATCCCCCGGCTCAAAAACGGACGGTGGGGTGGACGCGCCGGCCAAACGCCCTCGTTTAACCCGCCCAAAACAATGGTATCTGCGCTAAGCATTCGAGCTTCGAGCGGACCTAAGATTTGTAGTCTGGGATGCATGCCGTACCGGGCCCGCACCACCCGTCCGCGCATAAGCTTGCTAAATAGCTTAGCAAATTCTGACAGATCAATTTCCCCGAACTCGCCGCCATAAGCCTTGAGTTCCTTAATCAGCGATGCAGCTTTTTCGCCGGCCTCACCAGACCATAACCGGGCGGCACCCGTTTCCATATCTGTTGTCGCCATGTGCTCGCAGAGTTCCGTCAGGCTGTCCGCCCAGTCCGGAACCAAGCGAGGGCCACGTAACAAAGGCGCAAGTTTTGCAAGCCAGTCTTGCAAAACCTCGTCTGCCATGCCGGATTGAAACTCTTTCAAATCGCCTCTGAATTTTCGCTTTTCCAACAAAGACCAATATTGCCTAACCTCTCCGGGTGCCTGGCCCAAGGCCGTGAGCGGGTGTTTAAAGACAGCGGCCATTTCAAGCGGCACAGCAGGGGCCATGGCCAGCTCGATCACGCCTGTCAGAAATGAGCCAATCAACGTCTCTTCCAGGGGTTCACCTTGAGTATAATCCACATTGATATCCCAGCGTCGCAGCCGGGCCTTGACCCGACGCGCCAGAGACGGGTCCGGCGTCACCAGCGCAACTGTCTTGTCCCCATCATGGACGGCCTCACGCATGATCAAAGCGATGGTCATCGCCTCTTCATCATCCGTACGGTTTTCGATAATGGAAAGACCGCTCAAAGCATTTTGAAAAAAGTTCTTATTCTCCGACCCTTCGGTCATGGTTTTGATACGATCAGGCCAACCGGCCGTTTCATCGGCGGGCACCAGCGCTTCTGAAATCAGAGCCAATCTCGGATTTCGGCCCACATTCTCATCGCCCAAGGTCGGAACAACTTCCCGGTCGACTTGTAAATGGGCAATCAGTTTCTTGAGCGCAAATTGCGGGTGTTCCGGCGTCGCCTCATAGACTCTGTCTTGGGTCACAACCTTTTTGAGCCGAATACCGTCCCACTCAGATTGCTTCAGGTTCTTGTCCAGACCCGGCAGAACAATCAGCCCCTCTTTCAATTCACTAACACAGCCCATGAGCCGGGCATTTGCCGCCAAAGTCCCCGTCGATCCGGCAATGATCACCGGATGATCCGGCGGGGTCTGCTCCCACAAATTGGTCAAGGCGTGCAATAAGGCGACACGGCGATACATGCTCTCCATTTGGTTTTGGGCGGCCAGATGTTTGGGCCAGTGAGATTGCAGAATATCGTAAAACTTGGCGGCGTCCTGAAAATGCTTCGCTGCCATAGCTTTAATGTCATCAAGTTTTGATCCTGCGGATAGCGGTATTTCTTCCATGGCCGCATCATCCATTATGGCGATGAGCGGTTCAGCCAGGGCCAATTGCGCCGCCGGATCGAGCTGTTCTCCTTTGGATTTGTGCATATGCCCGATCAATTTCGCCAATTGGAATTTGCGCTGGATCGCAGGCATAGCCGGTTTCACTAATCCCGTCAGATAACCGGGTTCAAAGGGCGGTTCATCGGGATCAATATCCCCTAATGGACGCATACGGGGCAATATACGGGCCCCGGTTTCGCCTGTCATGATTTGAGCAAGCTCGCGGACCGCCCGCCGTGTCGGCAGAAGGATCAGAGCATCGTTAAGGCGATCCCCAAATTTTTTATCCAATTCTCTGGCCAGAATGGGCAAAAACCGTGCGCCTGCCGGAATAGTGACGACTTTAGACATAGAGTTTGGCCTCGGCCTCATCGCGCGCCTTCGGGTCACCTACGTGCATCCAAAATCCGTCGAGAACAACGCCAAAGGCCCGGCGTTTGGAGAGAGAAACATCCCACATCTTGTTACGGGAAAACGGCTCAATCTTAAAGGCTCTCGCCGGTTCAAGCCTAGCGATTTGCACTCCCGCATAGACATAAGGTGCGCTGTCGCCGTCCCGTCTCTTGATCCGGCCATCTGGATCCAGCGAAAAATCGCCTTTGCCATGGTAGCCCAGCGTCTGCTGAATAGGCGCCAATAACAAAAGATCATCCATCTTGGCAGCATCCCAAACTTGCATCATCGCCTGCAAGACCGGCGTATTCTCCTGCCAGACGGCATCAATATTACAGATAAACACCGGGTCACTGCCCAGAAGCGGTAAAGCCTTAACCAGACCCCCGCCGGTTTCGAGCAGTGCCTCTCGCTCATCGGAAATGTCGGCTGCGGCCAAGTTCGATTGGGTTTTCAGATATTGTTCGAGATGGTCTGCATGGGCGTGCACATTGACGACAGCCTTTTTGACTCCCGCTTCATTCAAGCGGTCAAGCATATGCCCAATCAAGGGCTGGCCACCAACCTCGACCATGGCTTTGGACCGGTCATTGGTCAGGGGCCGCATGCGGGTTCCGTGTCCGGCCGCCATGATCATAGCGGTTTTGATTTGGGGGTAACGGGTAAAGGTTTCAGGAAGATATGTTTCGACCCACTCTCTTAACTCGGCCAAAGCCGGATGTGAGAGATCCCGAATAAAGTGCTGGGCGACCCGCGGTATCAGATCTCGGTAATGAGGTTTCCCATCGCGCTTGGCCAGGCGCACGAATATTCCGAGAATTTTGGCATTGCGCTGCGCCCCCATGACCGCATAGGCGGACAGGAAATCATCATCATGTTTCAAGCCGGCCTTGTCGCAAAACCGCCGGATCAGCGGCGCATGCATCTCCAGCGCCACGTCCCGCCGCGCATCCTCAAGCAGAGAGACCAAATCATAGGCCGGATGGGCGAATAGACCATCCTGAAAATCGATCAACCCGACCCGAGCCACAGACTGGCGACGCGGTAACCAAAACAAATTCTCAGCATGGAAGTCCCGAAGGGCCAATCCACTTGGATGTTTGTCCAGCAAAGGCCAAAGCTTATCCCAAATTTTATACCAATTGGTCTTGGCTGACTTGGAAATCTCCTTGTCGAAATCCGCGCCAAACCAATCGAGAAATAAATTCGCCTCGGCCTGCAAGGCGTAACGATCATAATCCCGCACGCGCCAGTCTTTGGCCCCCGAGTGCATTTTCGCCGGAAAGCTCGACCGGTAAATCGCCCCCAGCGTATCAACAGCGGCTTTGTAGAGTTGCAGCTCTTTACCGGGTTCCGCCTCTAAAACACGGGCGAATAAATCGCTGCCCAGATCCTCTAGCAGCATGAAGCCCTGTTCCTGTTCCTGAGCCATGATCGCCGGCGCAGAGAAGCCCCGCATTTTTAGCTCTTTGGCAATGGCGGCGAAGGCTTCCGGATTAGGTCCCGCAAGTCTCGCCAAGGCATTATAGCCAAGCTTAGTCCGCATATCGGGCGTAGCGCCTTCTGGTTCTGACGGCGCCTCGGCGCCTTTCGGGGCGTCCATTAATATGGCTTTCTTTGATCCGAGGGTTAGCTTCTCATAACGGCGCGTCGACGCGTCGCCCGGAAGTTTATGCCTTGCGGCCTCGTCCCAGCCTGCCCCCTTTAGAAAGGCTGTAATCTGTGTTTCACGATCAGACATTATCCAGCCTTTTTTCCCAAATATCGGTCCCGTTCAGAGTGATCATACGTCCGTCGCCATCAAACTGAATATCGATCGTCAAAGCTGAATTGATCAGATGCTCGCCCATCCGGTCGGGCCATTCTATCAAACAGACACAATCTTCCATGGCCTCAAATAATCCCAACTCGAAAATGTCATCGGGCCGGTCAAGCCGGTAGAGATCACAATGCCAGAGCTCGAAGGCCTCACACCCATAGGTTTGAACAATGGTGTAAGTCGGTGACGGGACTTCGATGTCACCACAAAGGGCTTGAATAATGCCCCGTGAAAGGGTCGTTTTTCCAGCGCCCAAATCGCCAGTAAAGGCCACAACATCACCCACGGCCAGGACGGCTGCCAATCTGGCACCCAATTCCAGCATTCCTTTTTCCGAATCTATGCGACGATTCACCTGCACCTTGCGGTTTTAAGACCTTGAATTCTGAAAGCAAACCCTTAGGTAGGCTGTGAAAAATGTTTGAGGAGCATTATGCCCAAAGTTATTTTTATCGATCACGAAGGTAACAAGCGCGAAATAGAGGCCAAACCCGGCACAACCGTCATGGAAGCGGCTGTTCAAAACCTGGTTCCTGGCATTGATGCGGACTGCGGCGGCGCCTGTGCCTGCGCAACTTGTCATGTTTATGTCGATGAAGCCTGGTTCGAAAAGCTGAAAGCCCGCGATGACATGGAAGACAGTATGCTCGACTTTGCCGAGGATGTGCGTCCCACATCGCGTCTGTCCTGCCAAATACAAATGACGGATGAACTGGACGGTATCACGGTTACAACGCCGGAAATTCAATAATTCATGCCGGATCGAGGGCAACTTCGATCCGCCTCATCTATTGCCGAGAAAATGATAAAGGTTGACCATGCCGGAGAGAATGGCGCGGTAAATATTTATCGCGCCCAACATTTAGTCAGCCGTCTACGTGCGCCGCGCCTCTTGGCAGAGCTCAGACACTTTCAAGACCATGAGATGGAACATCGGTAAATTTTTGCCGACTACCTCGCCAGGCAACACATTCGCAGATGTGTCAGCTATCATTTATGCGGATTGGGCGGCTGGGGCCTCGGACTGGTCACAGGATTAGTCGGTCCCAAGGCTGTGATGGCGACAACCTATGCGGTCGAGACGGTAGTTCTCCAGCATCTTAAACATCAAACGGATCATCTGAACGACATTGACAAAGATGCGTTTGACTGCGTCTCAGCTATTATTGAAGACGAGCAAGAACATCATGATCATGCCTTCGAGAATTTTGACCAAAACAGTCTTATGGCGAAAGCTTTGATTAAAGTCGTTTCCCTGTGTACGGAAGGCGTTATCCGTTTTGGCATGCGATGATTATTTCGCGCCGTAGCTGACTTTATCCTGGCGCTCGACCAGGCGGCCCCATTTGTCATCATAAGGATGAACCATATCCGTAACTTCTCCGTTCCGCGTGAGGCGGCGACGGTCGTTATGCCACCCAAATATGCCTTCTTCGAGGTTATAAGCCGAAATGGTTATCTGACTTTTTTGCGCCGCCTCTTTTACCCGCCGGGCCACGCGCGAGGAGCGCTCTCCGACAGAGCAATAAAAGACGACTTTTTTTCCATCAATATCAGAGCTGTAGCGTGTCAGAAAAGCGTCGCCGGAAATGTCTGGATTGATCTGCAGGGCACCGGGAATCTGACTAACGGCATACTCAGCCTCAGGACGGGTATCAAAAACAATAACTTCGTCTCGGTCCAATTTTGAAAACTCTACGGCAGAAATATGGGAAATATCTTGAAAGCGGCTCTGAATGGATTGATGAACGCCGCTCAAATCATCGGATGTTGCAGCCATGCATCCCGCCAGAACCAGCGGCCCCATCAAAATGAGCTGTCCCAGCTTCATTCAGCGACCTTGAACTCAAACTCCGGATGGGCGGCGGAGGTCGAAGCGTGGCGAGGCATGTAAAATGTAACATGGGTCCCCTGGCCTTCTTCGGATTCAAGCTCGACCCAGCCACCATGTTGCTCAACAAAGCGCTGAACCAAGGCAAGACCAAGTCCAGCCCCGCCGCGGCTGGATTTAAAACTTTCAAATACTTGAGGCTGACGCTCGGAAGGAATTCCCACACCGTCATCCTTCACCCAAACTGTGACACCGCCATTCGGCGCCTGACGCGCACCCAGTACAATTTTCCCGCCAGGTTTGGTAAATCGCAGGGCATTGGACAAAAGATTGTAGATGATTTGCTTTAATCGCCGCGCATCGGCCCGGATAATCCCCACATCTTTGGGGCAATCCAGAATAAGATTTTTCTTTGTGTCTTCGGCTTTTGTCGCCACATAATCCAGAGCCTGATCCAATAATTCGAACACATTTACATCGCCCAATTCAAGATCCAGAACATTGGCTTCGATGGCCGCAATATCGAGAATATCATCAATGGTTTTCTTGAGATCTTCGGACGCCGTTTGGATGGCGAAAACATATTCGCTTTGTTTATCGGAAAGTTCGCCCGCCAGATTATTCTGCAGAAAATCGGCATAACCTGCAATCGTCGTCAGGGGGGTGCGCAGCTGATAGCTAACATGGCCAACAAATTCTGATTTTAGCCGGTCTGCGGCTTCCAATGCCTCGGCCCGTTCGATGAGCGCAGCTTCTGCCTGCCTTGAACTGGTCACGTCATCCCAGGCAATCAGGGTGGCACCATCCGGCAAAGGACGGGACAACCAGGTCAGCATTTTATCATCGGAGCGTTTAATCTCACCGTCCACATGTAAACGGACCTCAGGACTGGGGTCCGTGGTCCGGGCTTTCAGGTCGCTCCAGAAAATTTTGTCATGATAAAAAGGCAAACTGCGTTCGATGATGGCTGAAAAGGCATTGCCAGGTTCCACATCGTCTTCCGCCAGACCCCAGAGCTCGGCAAAGGCCTTATTGGAAATTTTCAGATTTCCGTCCGGCCCGAACACGGCAATGCCTTCTGAAAGTTTGTCCAGCGTTGCCGCCTGCACATTGATCAGTGTATTAAACTGGCTCTGCAACGTCACCGTATTGGTGATGTCGGACATGAGAAGAGAGATGCCGCCGCGCGGGTCCCGCATACGCGCTAGACGTAATGTCGTCCCATCGGGCAGGCTCCAAATTTCGTCGGGAACCTCGTCGGGCCAGTCTGTGTAAAGCGCCAGTTCGCCTCTTTTCCACTCGGAATAGTCCGGACGGGGCTGTAGTAATTGTTTTTCGCGCATTAGGTCCAGCCATTCTGAATGCGAAGGCCGATCGGAAAACCATCCGGGCTCCAGCTTAAATAACTCCGTGAAGGCTGTGTTGTGAAAGGACATCCTTTGGTCCGGCCCAAAGATTACGATAGCCTCATCCATATTGTTTAGAAGTTCATCATGGGACTGGATGTGACGGGTTAAAGCTGATCTTAATCCTTCGGTTTCGGACGCGTCTACCGCCATCCCAACCGCGCCGCCCGATATAGGAAAGAGCGAAATCAACATGGACTTCATATCCTGCCCGATATTGACCCGCCGAATGTTTTCGACTGTGGTTTTACGAGTTAGGACCGTCTGGGCTTCTTCAGCCGCCTGTTTGTCTAGCTCGATCTGCTCTTCCAAAACTGCACTCATATTCTCTGCGCTAACGGCAGATACATAGGCCTCATTGACCCAAACCAGCTTGCCTTGGGACGATGTCCGCCAAATTGGAAATGGCGCCCGCCCTAGCATATCTATAAAGGCAACCGGGTCATCCTGTGTCAGGAGTTTCTGGGTCTCAAACCGGCTGATGGCTGTTCTTTCATCCTCTCCTCGGATGGAAGCGTCTTCCAGCCAGAGCACGGCCTGGCTTCCGGCCACCCGGCCATCGGCTTCGATCACATTGCCCTCCGGCAAGATAATTGTGATTGAAAACGCTTCGCCGTTACGACGCAAAACATCGAGGGATTTACGAAGGGTCAGGCTCCCCTCAGTTTCGCCAATGGCGTCCAGATCCCCCAAACCATCAAGAATGCGGGTCGCCATATCCTTGGACCGCCCAGGTTCTGCAAAGCGCTGAATACTAGCTAGCGCGGCAGGAGATCCGAATACTTTGGGACGTCCCCAGCCTGTATCCGGACCGGAGAGCTTTTCATCCCAGACCAGGATCAAGCCCGGATAAGACCCAAAAACTGAGTCGATTTTGGACATTTTTCGTTCGAGTTCGGCATATCTGCCTTTCCAAGCATTTCCGCCACCGGCCCGTTGACTGGCCCGCACCGCCGCATTGACACCCAGCATCGCAAGCAGAAGCGCGAACGCTGCGATAATGATCTCACGATATTCCACTAAGGTAGAAAGCAATTGAAGGCCCGATTGTTTCGCATCAACCTACATGGTCGAATGAGTTCTGAAAAGAGATAAAACTCGATTAGCCGCCCAGACTGACGCCCCCAAGCTTGAACCGGATCAACACTCGGCAATTTGCCATGGCCCCGTCAACCGGAGGTTCAAAAACCCACCCTTCTACGGCTCGGCGCGCCGACCGGTCAAATCGCCCCCCGGGAACGGACCGTTCAACTTTAACATTCTCTGTGTTTCCATCTGCGTTGACATCCAACCGCAAAATCACCCAGCCCTGCCAACCTGCATTAAATTCGCTTTTGGGATATTCCGGCAGGAAAAATTTTCGCGCGGCCAGTTTTTCACCGCCTAGACAATCATCGGGATTTGAATAGCCCTTCACCCAAGGATCAACAGGATATTCGCTCTTGGGCTCGAAATAATCAGCCTTGGAGGCGCAGCCCCAAAAAAGGACAGACACCATCATTACTATGACAAATCGCATTAGTCCGTTTCTCCGAACCGGTCATTGACGAGCGCTGTAAGCGCCTGCACGGCAGCCTCTGCATCGGGACCATTGGCCGAAATGGTAATGTCTTCGCCGAAGGCTGACCCAAGTAATAAAAGTTCCATGACGGAATCCGCTATCACAGTTTCGGCGCAGACGTCATTATGGCTGCGCACCTGAACTTCAGCTTTAAATTCCAAAGCGCATTCGATGAATTTGTGAGAGGCTCTCGCGTGAAGGCCCCGCTTATTGGTCAAGCGTACGGTTTCGGAAATTGTGGTCGTCATGTCAGGTCTGACCAGAAAGAATTTCAGACGCAATGGCAATATATCTTCGGCCCGCATCCTTGGCCGTTAAAGCGGCCTCAGATAATGGCAAGGTTCTGCGCGCTTCGGACAATTTGATCAACATTGGCAGATTGACACCGGCAAGCACTTCGACTGTGCCCTCGTCCAATAACGAAATGGCCAGATTTGACGGCGTTCCCCCAAACATATCCGTTAGAATAATGACGCCGCCCTGGGCGCTGGCTTTGGAGACGGCTTTGCGAATATCTTCCCGGCGCCGTTCCATATTGTCATCTGGCCCGATGCAGACGGTCTCCAGATTTTCTTGTGGACCAACCACATGCTCTGTGGCCTTGCGCAATTCCAGCGCCAGTTTTCCGTGCGTAACGATTACCAATCCGATCATCCGAAAATCTTAAACGCATTTTTTTGCTTATGGCAATCGGTAAGCTGAGAAATTAAGTTTGCACAGGCAGATTTATTGTAAATTTAGCCCCTTCTATGCCCGTTGGGCGTTCTCGGTTTTCCGCAAAAATGAATCCTTTATGCGCCCTGACGATTTGTCGGCAAATGGCCAAGCCTAGGCCAGAATGGGATCCAAACTGCGCCCCCTTGGGCCGTTGCGTATAGAATCGGTTGAAAATTGTCTCCAGATTGTCAGACGGAATGCCCGGGCCGTCATCTTCAACGGTGATCAGGACACGTTTTGAACGATTTCGGGTGGCAAGCTCTAGTGACAGGCGAACGGATCCATCATCCGGTGAAAATGTCAGAGCGTTATCGATCAGATTCCGAAGGACTTGAGCAAAGGGTGTCTCAAATCCCCTAATATAGATATCCGCCTCCCGCAGGTTATCGGGATAATCAAAGATAACGGGTATAGTCCGGCCCGTCTGGGTTGCTTGGTAAAATTCAGCCACATTTCCGATTAAATCCGGGAGATTGATAAGTTCAGATTTCTCTCTGGCCAGATTGGCATCAACTTTCGACGCTTTTGAGATATCTGTAATCAAGCGGTCCATGCGGCCCACATCATCCTGGATAATTCGGATAAGCTTTTCCCGTTGCTCATCTGTTTTCGCGTGACGTAATGTGTCAGATGCAGAGCGGAGCGACGTCAAAGGATTTTTAATCTCGTGGGCAACATCGGCTGCAAAGTTAGCGATATCGTCAATTCTGGAATAAAGCCCGCTTGTCATCTCTCTTAGGCTAATACTCAGATCGCCAATTTCATCTTTGCGGTTCGATAAGTCAGGAATTTGATCTGCCTTCTTATTTTTGCGGGTCACGATATCTGCGGCCCTGGATAGATCCCGCAAAGGAAAGACGATCGACATGGTCAGGGCGATTGACGAAATCAAAGACGCAAAAATCGCCCATCCAATGATGGGCAGTAAAGAGAGACGCTCCTGATCAATAATGCTTTCCACATCATAAGACTCCAGTGTGACAACCCCGAGGACTTCCCTGACGCGAGTAATGGGCGTGCTGACCGTAACAATGTGTCGGTCCAGCTGATCATATTTTTCGCCGCTATAGGTTTTCCCTTCTAGGGCCAATCTCAATTCACTGGGCAAGTCGCGCCTGTTATTGTCTCTCGCCGTTTTGCGCCAAGGCAAGTCCTTCAAGAACTGTTTCATTGAGAACCTTGGCGCCGCTTGTGCTGGTTTGATGGGTTCAGTTGTATCAATCGGCGGTAAAATATCGGTCGATATGGCAGACGTCAGATCTTCGCTATCCAGCAATTCATTCAGACCGGTATCATAAACCCGTAATCGCCAGTCATCCGGCAGATTTAATCCCCGGACGATCTGTTGTGCGCGCTGCTCATCCAGAGTTGCCCCGACCCCGGTGCCCGTCGCAGTATCTGCCATGATCGATGTGACCAGCATGGCCTGGGATTTGAGATTATCGATCCGGGCCTTGATCAAGCCTTGCGAATATTGGTTCAGAGTCAATGCACCGACGATCAAAATCACCAATCCAAACAAATGCGATAGAAATATAACCCGCGTAAGACGGGAAAATATAATGGTCCGCCGAGGACCCGAATGGCGGGACTTATCTATTTTTTCAAGATCGGATAAACGCCGGGCCTCTCCGGACCTACGCTCAGACTTCTCTATATTTGTATCCGACTCCATAGAGCGTTTCGATACCATCAAATTCCTTGTCCGTCTTGCGGAACTTTTTGCGTAAACGCTTTATGTGGCTGTCTATGGTGCGGTCATCGACATAAATCTGGTCGTCATAAGCCGCATCCATCAATTGGTCGCGGGATTTGACGAAACCGGGACGGCGGGCGAGGCTTTCAAGAATCAAAAACTCTGTCACCGTCAGGCGCACGGGCTGACCATCCCAGGAACAGGCATGGCGGTTCGGATCCAGAACCAATTTGCCACGTTTGACGACCTTCTGATCGTCCTCATTCGGTACGGGCATTTCGATACTTGTCAAAGACGCGCGGCGTAAAATCGCCTTGATCCGTTCGGCTAGAAGACGCTGGGAAAATGGTTTGGTGATGTAATCATCGGCACCAACGGATAGCCCGATGGCTTCGTCCAGTTCGTCATCCTTGGAAGTCAGGAAAATCACCGGCAGATTGGACGTTTGTCGTAAACGGCGCAGAAGTTCGAGACCATCCATGCGCGGCATCTTGATGTCAAATACAGCCAAATCTGGCGGTTCATCGGTCAACACGTCTAATGCCGAGACACCGTCGTGGAAACAGTGGACGTCATAGCCTTCATTTTCCAAAAACATCGAAACAGATGTCAGGATATTCTCGTCGTCATCGACCAGATAAATCTTACGCATTTTTACTCTCCATTGAGCTAAACTTAAGCCTCATTGCGCCTAACTCAAGTGTTTAACTGCGATGTGAATATGGCACAGTTATGACCGAGACTTGCCTAATTTTGCCTTAATTCGTAAGCGTGGCCTATGAAAACCAAAAAGAATTACGACGTTGTGGTCATAGGTGGCGGGCACAATGGACTAACATGCGCTTTTTACCTGGCCCGGAAAGGCCGTGACGTATTGGTTCTTGAGCGCCACTCGGAAGTGGGCGGCGCGGCTATTACCGAAGAGTTTCACCCCGGCTTTCGCAATTCGGTGGCGAGCTACACTGTCTCTTTACTCCAAACCAAGGTTGTCGAGGATATGGAATTGGCGCGTCATGGTCTTCAGGTTGTCTTACGAAAAATCGACAACTTCCTGCCCTATGACGGCGGATATTTATTAGCGGGTAGACGCGGGTTAACGAAATCCGAAATCGCGCGCCATTCGGCCAAAGACGCCGAAAGCTATGATGTTTATGAAGCCCGGCTAGACCGCGTTGTCGCTGTCCTCAAACAGTTTCTGTTGACCACACCGCCCAATGCTGGTGGTGGTTTATCGGATATCTTGACGGTGCTAAAATCTGGCCGCATTGCCGCCAAAGCTGGACTAGAAACCCAACGCGACCTCCTCGATTTCTTCACCAAATCCGCCGCAGAGATTCTAGACCGGTATTTTGAAAACGACCGGGTCAAAGCTTTGTTTGGCTTTGATGCAGTGGTTGGCCATTTCGCCTCCCCTTATGAACCGGGCTCGGCCTATGTCCTGCTTCATCATGTTTTTGGCGAGGCGGACGGCGTCCCCGGTGCCTGGGGGCATGCGGTCGGAGGCATGGGCGCCATTACCCAAGCCATGAAGAAAGCCTGCCTAGAAGCTGGAGTAACAATTCAAACCGATGACCCGGTCGAGGAAATATTAGTTACAAATGGCGCTATTGATGGCGTTAGGGCACAATCCGGCACATATCAAACAAAGAAAATCGCGAGCTCCGTTCACCCAAAACTTCTTTATGGGCAGCTTATTGCTGATCACCTTTTACCGGAGGATTTCCGTTGGCGTTTGCAGGGCTATAAATCCCACTCGGGCACATTTCGCATGAATGTGGCCTTGTCGGAGCTACCGAAGTTTACCCAGGCGCCCGACACCGAAGATTATCTCACCTCGGGCATCATTATCGCTCCGTCACTTGACTATATGGACAAGGCCTGGCGCTCGGCCTGTGACAAAGGCTGGTCGGATGCGCCCATCGTAGAAATGCTCATCCCGTCGACACTCGACGATACTCTCGCGCCGCCTGGCCAACATGTGGCCAGCCTGTTTTGTCAGCAGTTCAAATTCGATCTGGGGAATGGCCGATCTTGGGAGACAGAAAGAGACAACGCTGCGGATCATATAATCGATACGGTAGATCAATATGCACCGGGTTTTGCGGGATCAGTTATCGCCCGCCAGATCAACTCTCCGGTCGATTTGGAGAAACGATTTGGTCTCATTGGCGGGGACATATTTCACGGTTGCATGGGCCTTGATCAGCTCTTCTCGGCCCGGCCTGTCCTGGGTTATGGTGCCTATAAAGGTCCCCTGAAAGGCCTTTATATGTGCGGGTCAGGAACGCACCCGGGCGGAGGGGTTACGGGCGCACCGGGCCACAACGCGGCTCAGACTATTTTAAAGGCCCGGTAAAATGGAAGTCTGGAAGATCATTCTCCTCCTTATCCTATTCTTTTTCGTGATCGATATCCTGTTCCTGCCACGGATCAAGCCAACGAAACAGGACAAGCGCCGGGAGGCATATCAGAAACGAATCAAGGATGAACGCGCCAAAAGGCAAGAGCACAAAGACTCAAAGGAAAGATGACCTGGTTGTCAGCCGCGAAGCGGCCAGCAACCAGATCTGGGGCAACACCCTTTCATCAACGCATCTCTGCTTCCAGTAGAGACAGATCCGGCACGACAAATGCGTTTCTAGACCGTTCGATGACTTGGTTTTTTATAAGGTCGCTAACCGTACGAGATACCGTTTCACGCGCGATACCCAACCGCAATGCCATATCGGAAATAACCGGTTTGGGTGACACAATATATCCGTCACCGTGATGGTTATGCGGTTCTGCTAAACGTATAATTTCCGAGGCCACACGTCCGCGTTTTGTCAGCAAGTGATTTTCCATCTGATTGATCTGAAGTTTTCGCAAGCGGTCCGCAAGCTGACCGAATACATATTCGTTGAGCTCTGGAAACCGCCGGATCAATTCTAGGAAGGTTGTTCTCTTGAATTGGTACACTTTAACTTCACCGCGCGCCGTTACCTGATTCTGAGCACTGCCTTCAGAATGAAGGTTCTCTAGCCCGACAATGTCACCTAAACCATAGCTGGTTACCCAGGTTTCTTTCCCGCTTTTTTCATAATACGTCGCTGTCGCGATCCCGTCTTCAATGAAAAAAATGTCGGTCACCCCGTCATCCTGAAAATGTAAGGATTGACCGGGTTTAAATATGCGTTGCACACCAAATTTTTCAATACAGTGCAAAATAGTCTGTCGAGTAAAGTCTGACATTGGCGCCCCCAATTTCTGTTACTCAGTTTAATAGACGGCCACGCGCTCAATCACCATCCCTTGAATAAGGGGTATAAAAATATCCGGCCTCCCGAAAATATATTCAGGAAGCCGGACGTGCGCCCCGTTCGTCCCGGACCTTCCAGGACACAGGCAATTCAGTATAAAAAGACAAAAAACTCTACCCCTTGAATAAGGGGTATAAAAACGTTGTAATAGAGCCATAAACGCAATGGAGCGATACGGGGCTGACCTTGCAAAAACGTGCGGGGTCTTGAGAAATTTAATGGACAAATCCTTTTTACATATAGGCGCAAATATATGTGTTGTCGTCCTCCTGATTGGGCTTTGTATCGGGTTTTCTCCCGGGCGTTTTGAAATTGGACAATATCGTGTCGATCCCGAAAAAATTCAGTTTACCCCTGCGCTCGCAACCTACCTGCAGCACGATTACATCGACCCAGAAAAGGCGAAACCCCATCGTCAGCAATTTCGCCATGATGACATTTATCCAAGACGATATAATTTCAATTTCGACGAGGCGGATCCGGTTATAGGACCTAAGTCCCTGTTTATTCCGAGCACGTCTGAAAATGCTATTGCGTTACTGAACGGCGTTCCATTTGGTGAAAACGAGGCCTTTCAAATGTTTGCCCCAGGTCTGGGTCACCATGCCTATTCCGTGGAAATTCCGCGCCTGGCCCTAACCCCTGGAAACAACCGGGCTGATCTACATTACACCACTGATCTTTACGAAGCCGGATTGCGAGACGTTTATCTCGGACCAACGCCCACCATCCAGCAAGCTATAAAGCACCACAAAAACCAGATTTATTATTTGCCGAAAATAGGTGCCGGATTGTCTCTCTTGGCGGTGCTGGTTTGTTTTTTGGGCGTTCTGTTTGGAAAATTTAGCAAGCCCTTTGCCATATTAGGCGGCGTTACGGCGGTTGCGCTATTGCAATTTTGTCTGTCCTTTGACTTAGGACGATGGGCGGCAATGTCTTTTCATCAAGCACTTTCAGTGCTCTTGCCTTTGCTGAGTCTGATCCTGCTGTTTTTCTGGTGGCGCAGCGAAAAACGGGACATAACTTATATGCATTACTTTGTGCCGGGTCTGCTGATTTACGCCGCGCTGGGTCAAGTTTACGGGCTGTTAGCAGGTGCATGGCCGCAACCCCTGCCCGGAACGCTTTACGGTGTCACATTATCCCTCACATCCGTCTTGCCGCTGATTTTGCTATGGCCGCTAATGCATTTGCTCGCTGATTTGTCGGAACGACGATCCGTCCTTGATGCCCTGTCTCTGAAGCTATCCGAACAGGAAAAGCTTTTGGATGATAAAAGCCGGGTCATCGCCGTGGAAATGCAAAAACGGGCCGTTCTCGAGGAACGTCAACGTTTCACGCGCGATATCCATGACGGCATAGGCGGGCAGCTCTTGAGCCTGCTCCTGAAAGTCCGCGCGGGCCGGGTGGGAATTGATGGCGTAGCCAATGAAATTCAGGCCGGGATTAATGATCTGCGTCTCGTCGTGGATGCCATGGATCATACCGGAGATAATCTGGAGATGGCGCTGTCTACCTTCAAAGGGCGGACAGAGCGACAATTGGACAGCGCCGATATGACGCTCGACTGGGCCTTGCGTGAACCGCTCAATTTCAAACTGGACGCCACACGGGACATTCTCAATCTTTACCGCTTGATGCAGGAAGCCGTTAGCAATGCTATCCGCCATGCCGAGGCGGCATCAGTTTCTATCAAAATTTCCGGTACACGAGACCAGCTTGATCTGAATATATTAGATGACGGCAAGGGCTTTGATATTGACAAGGTCAAGGCTGGCAAGGGGCTAAAGAGCATTCAGGAACGTGCGCAGCTTCTCGGCGCAGAGCTTGATTATACGGATGGTTTAGGCGGCCAAGGGTTTGGTATCGTGCTCAAAATTCCCGCTCGGGAGTCTCATTAAATTTCGATCAACCCCAATTGCAAGGCCTCAAATATTGCCTCACTTTTCGAATGCACAGATAGTTTGGTATAGATATTTTTCACATGGTCATTAACGGTGTGGCTTGACACTTTCATCACGCCCGCCGTTTCCTTATAAGACAGCCCCTTGGCAAAATAGGTCAGGACTTCCTTTTCCTTGGGTGTCAATCCATGCGTATTGGACTTGGGTTTCTCACCATCACCCAAAAGGCTTAGCAAATGTGTTGCAGCCTCCGGGCTGATCGGGTTGGACCCATCCATCGCTTTTCCGATACTGCGCACAATCATGCGTTCTGTACTATCCTTGAGCAGATAGCCATGGGCCCCAGCTTCCAAAGCCGTTATGACACTAGTCCGATCGCCAAGCACTGTCAGGACCAAGCATTTTGCGTCCGTCTTACCCGTCGTATGGCGAATAAAGTCAACGCCGCTACCATCGGTCAACTGCAGATCAACCAAGCAAAGGTCCGGTGCCATACCGGCATCAATATGATCGATTGCGGCTTCCACGCTTTCCTCTGTGAAGACAACTGAAAGATGTTCAGATTGATCGGCCACATGTTCAATATAGGCCTGCATATCAGGATCATCCTCTAGGACCCCTATTCGAATAAGGTCACTCATTTGTTCGCCTCCAATCGGGTGATGTCCGCATAATCCCGGCGCTGTGACCAGCAATTATGATGGGGGCCATCTTTATGAGTTATCCAAAAGTCATTGTGGCCCTCTGGATATTTACCATAGGCAAATATTGTCCCAAGCCAGGCGCCGTCTTTTGCGTTTGCGGCGCGCCAATTGTCTCCAAAATTATCTCTGCAGAATTTATTGACGTCATCTTCTGAAGCAAATTTGTCGCCTCGAACAGGCGCGGTAAATTTAATTTCTCCGCCGGACCAAACAATCGACGAATATGCGTTAAACTGAGCTGGAGCCGGTAGATTGCGATCGTTGATACAAGGAAGAGGCCGGCTTTCCTGGCAGGATATCTGGCCGCCATTGGTTGGATTTTTACTGTATAGGCTGATGATATTTTCACCCATTATTGTCGTTGCATCTTTACCGGAATGATGATGCCGGTCGAAAACTGTTCCAGTTGCCTCGGCGGGCTCCAGGCAAAGTGCAAAGCCGATGAAATCAATGATAGTGTCATCGGCTATCATAACGACTAGGTTTTTAGCCTGGTTTTCACGAATGACATCGAGCACAGTTTTATGTGAATACCCCACAACCTTGTCTGTTCCCTCCGAGCTTTTCTCTATCTCAATAAGAGGGAGGTGGTCCAAGTCTGCATAAACATAATCGCCGACTTGTTGCCACGGGGGCCCCGTAAAGATTAAGGACAAGTCCGCGGAATAAGCATTTTCGTTCATCGCCGGCGCGAAAAACTTGTTGTCAAAATATCCAATGGAGATGCCGTCATTCTTAACTTTGGACAAGTCTTCGAGACGCAATGCCACCATGCCCCTAAATGTTCGGGACGGAATGGCAAACTGGTCGGAAAAATATCGGTTTTGTACCGGATCATCATAACGTGTCCGATAGCGAACCTGGTCATCATTAAATGTACCGAGAAAGTTCAATAATGATTGAGGGGGTTCAGCTGGCTCATCGCCGGACGCGTCAAAACCGTCTTCGATACCACCCATGATGACCATTTTGGTTTCCATGGCGCGACACTGATATTTTTCCAGCCTCTCGGTCGCATTGGCGAATTGGGGTTCATGGACCGCCGCTTGTGCCGCATTCCCCTCGCCAAAGCCACCCAAAAAAGCTAAGCCTAAAAACCCGGCTATCCCGGCAAGAAACCCGAATACCATACAGAATATGACAAGTGATATGCTGTGACGTCCCAATTGTGCCCCTGAACGACTAAACTACAGTCGTATAACATGTTTTCGACAGCTTGTTTAGGACCATTTTGAAAACCAGAGTGTGATTTAGGTCACACGCTTATTGTCATGTCGTTATGATTGCCGTTAAAAGGCGCCATGGCGACACCCCATGAAATTATCGGCGAGGAATGGTTTGAACGGGCCTCAGAGCTCGCTGACTGGGCCATGGAGAAACTGGTCAACCGCAAAGACGTGTGGGGACAATATTCCGTCCTGACACCTGCTGAACGCCGGCGCGAAGGCAAAGCCTATAAAGCCATGACCCTGCCCCGCAAGGAAATGCGCGGCGAGGACATGGTCACCATTGACAAGCTCACGCGGCATTTCTCTTCACGGCATCACCGTAAGCCGCAAATTGTCGGCCTGCATGCTAAATCCAAGGAGTCCACCTCCAAATGGTTCGGCATCGACATCGATATGCATGACGAGACCAAAACCAATGCCGAAGACCACTCAAGGCGCAATCTCAATGCCGCGCTGATGTGGTGGAAAGAACTCCAGCAAAAGGGCTATGACCCGCTCTTGTTCAACACCAATAATCTGGGCGGCTATCATATTTGGGTTTTGTTTGAGAACCCGGCCCCGACCGTAGACGTTTACGCTATGGTTAAAACCATGGTCGAAACCTGGGAAGAAAAAAACCTGGATGAAGAGCCCGAAACCTTTCCCAAGAAAGTCAAAGCGGAGTCTATCGGCTCCTGGTTCAAACTGCCCGGTCTGCATCATACTCGCTATCATTATGTGTCACTCTGGAGCGGCGATGAGTGGCTGGACGATCCTTGGCTGACCGGCCATGCGGCCATTGATGTCATGCTCGAAGCCCGCGGCGGCCCGCCCCCGCCCCGCGTCGATGTAGATGACCGAGAGACGGCCGAGCTGCTGCAACGGGGCCGCAAGAGCTGGATGTCTATCGCGGCTACGGAACGCAAATTTAAACGGACTGGCCGCGCCAAAGTCTGTATCGATCTGGACGGCGTCCTCGCCCGCCGAGTCAAATCCGGCAAGAACACAGATATCGGCCCGCCTATGGACGGCGCCGTGGAGTTTACTCGCGAGATCAACAACTATGCAGACATTATTGTCCTGACCTCACGCATGTCGGGCCTGGCAGGCCCCAAAGCCGACGAGATGAAAGCCAAAATCGAAGAATGGCTGAACCGCAACCAAATCGAATATGATCACGTCTGGGACGGTCCCGGTAAACCGCCAGCCCACGCTTATATTGACGATAAAGCCGTCTCCGTCCGCCCGGAATATGACGGGCAAAAGGCCTTCACAGGCGCGCTCCCCCTCATTGAAAAATTATGTGAGTAATTACCCTTCCCTTTGTCTGCTCTGACCTGATAAAAGGCCCGCTCTATATGAGGGGCCAGAAAGGGGGAGTGAATGGGACGGAAACTCGAATTTATTTAC
>CALDSY010000202.1 GCA_937924355.1 uncultured Caulobacterales bacterium | reverse complement strand
CATTCTTGTGCCCGGCGGATTTGGTGAACGGGGCGCGGAAGGTAAGATAAAGGCTGCCCATATTGCGCGGACAGAGCATGTTCCATATTTCGGTATTTGTTTCGGTATGCAGATGGCGGTCGTCGAAGCGGCGCGAAACCTTGCTGGGATCAAAAATGCGACCTCGTCTGAATTCGGAGAAAAGGGGACGCACATTGTCGGCCTCATGACCGAATGGACCAAAGGCAATGAGCGTGTCGAACGCGACACGGAAACCGACCTTGGCGGAACAATGCGTCTCGGTGCTTATCCTGCTAAACTGACGAAAGGTTCATTGGTTGCCAAGGAATATGGAACCGGCGATATCTCGGAGCGTCACCGGCACCGGTATGAGGTAAACATTGATTACAAGGATAAACTCGAAGAAGCCGGGCTATTATTCTCTGGGCTTTCTCCCGATGGTGTGTTGCCGGAAATTGTAGAAATCCCATCTCATCCTTGGTTTATCGGTGTGCAATATCATCCGGAACTCAAGTCTCGGCCCTTTGATCCGCATCCATTGTTTTCTGGATTTATTCGCGCGGCATTGAAGCAAAGCCGATTAGTGTAATTAGAGTTGCAGGTGAGGGCGCTCAAACACCTCCTTTAGGCAATTTTTGATTTAACGTCTCAATCGCGTGGACAAAATCACCGAACTTTCCGTGCGCTCGACGCCCTCAATTTCAATGATCTTGTCAATGACAGTGTCAAGGCGTCCGATATCCAGGGCGGCCACCTCGGCAATCAGATCAAACTGTCCTGAGACAGAATAGACGGCGCGAACTTCTTCTAGGGTTTTCATCTGTTGAATGATCTGATTAGTTTCACGGGGGCGCACGGTAATCAGGACATGGGCTTTGATCACCCGGTCTAAATACTCCCGAGACATGCGCACCGTATAACCGGCGATCACACCAGAATCCTGGAGACGTTCCAGACGCTTTTGAGCTGTCGATCGGGAGACGCCCAGTTTTTTCGCAATATCAGTCGTGGTCGCCCGTCCATCGTCCCTAAGGATGTTAAGGAGCTGCTGGTCTTTATAAGTAATTCGCATCAATACGCCCAAAAATTACGCAGATTGACAAATTTAATACATGAAATTGCCCAAATTGCCACTGCATTTTATTAGGAATTCCATGCGATATTTTGGCCAATAACGATTCCGGGAAGCGTTTAATGAGCAAACAGATACCCAAAGACATTTCTATTTCACCGGTTAAGCCGGCTGACGTGGATATGTTGATGGATATGGTAACCCGTTCATCAGGGGGGCTTTCTAGTTTGCAGCCTCGCCGGGAATTTTTGCTAGAATACATCAATAGCTCTGTCAAAAGCTTCAAGGGCGATAAGCCTATTGAAAAGCCCCATAAATACCTTTTAGGGATGTATCACAAAGAGCGTTTGATTGGCTGCGCCGCGGTCAAAACCCAAATTGGTAAAGAAAGCCCCTTTATAAATTTTGATATTATTGGTGATGGCCTGGATCAATACCTAGTGGCGTCGTCTCGATTTACCGGCGCAACGGAAGTCGGATCTCTCTTTTTGCACCCGGATTACAGAGCTTACGGCCTAGGAAAGTACCTGGCGAAGGTTCGGTATCTTCTTATGGCATCAGAGTCTTGGCGTTTTGGCGACACTGTTATCGCTGAGCTGCGCGGCATTTGCGGGCCCGAAGGCAGCCCACTTTTCGATCATCTGTTCAAAGATAAACTTGAGAAGACCTTTCTAGAAGCTGATACAGAATATTATGATCGAAATCCGGATGCGCTTGGGGATATTGTGCCGATAGGTCGTGTCGACGTTTCAAGGTTCCCCCTTGATGTGCGCGCCACAATTGCCCAGCCACACCCTTCGGGGAATGCTGCTATGCGCATGCTGCAATATGAGGGATTTATATTCTCGGGAACGATCGACCTGTTTGATGCTGGACCCATTGTTTACGCCTATCGCGACACAATCCGTACGATTTTGAACAGACAAACAGGCGCCGCGATTCCGGTTTCTTCTGTTTCTGGCGGTCAACCCCACCTAATTAGTGCGGGCAATGTCACTGATTTCAGGGCGGTTTTATGTGAAGCAAGCGCAGGGGAAAATGGTCTCTTGATCTCCGACAACGACTATAAAAGGCTGGCGTTGAAGCCGGGGGAGTCGATAGCTTACTGGAGCCATAGTCCCGGAATTTTTCAAACCCGCCGCGGGCCAGTAAAAGCACATCACTAATTATTCAAATCGAAAGCATGAAGGGCTAAACTTAGACATGGCTAAATCAGATTCGACACTCTCCCACGACTGGGCAGATCCACTCTTTCTTGAAATTCAACTCAACGAAGATGAACGCATGATCCGGGATACAGCCCGGAGTTATTGTGAAGACAAACTCATGCCGCGGGTAATTTCTGCCAATCGTGAAGAACGTTTTGACCGTGAGATCTTTAATGAGATGGGTGAGTTGGGTCTTTTGGGATCGATGGTGGCCGAGGAATATGGCGGCATCGGTGCCAGCCATGTTGTCTATGGTCTTGTTGCCAGAGAAGTCGAAAAAATCGACAGCGGGTATCGATCCATGATGTCCGTTCAGAGTTCTCTGGTTATGTATCCGATTGAAGCCTTCGGTACGGAAGAGCAAAAGAAGAAATATCTACCCAAGCTAGCAACGGGCGAAATGATCGGTTGTTTCGGCTTGACGGAAACGGATGGAGGCTCGGACCCAGGCGCCATGCGTACGACAGCGAAAGCTGTACAGGGCGGATATCTGCTCAACGGTAGCAAAATGTGGATCACAAATTCGCCGGTTGCCGACATTGCCGTTGTCTGGGCCAAGCTGGACGGCGATATTCGAGGTTTCATCGTCGAAAGAGGGGCTGACGGGTTTTCAACACCGGAAATCACAGGCAAGCTGTCTTTGCGGGCTTCGATCACAGGCGAATTAGCATTTGATGATTGCATGATCCCCGAAGAAAATATCCTACCCGAGGTTAAGGGACTGCGTGGACCGTTTTCATGTTTGAACAAGGCGCGTTACGGAATTTCCTGGGGGGCCATGGGGGCTGCGGAATTCTGCTGGCACGCCGCTCGGGACTATGCGCTGGAACGGATTGTCTTTGGCAAGCCAATAGCAGGCACTCAGATCGTTCAGAAAAAACTGGCTGATATGCAGACGGAAATCTCGTTGGGCTTACAAGGGGCTCTCGCTTTGGGCCGGGCCCTCGATGCGGGCGCATGGTCGCCGGAGGGCATCAGCCTGATGAAGCGTAACAACTGCGGCAAGGCGCTGGATATCGCCCGAGTCGCGCGGGATATTCACGGGGGTAACGGTATCTCCGAAGAATACCATATTATGCGACACGCCATGAACCTTGAAACGGTCAATACTTATGAAGGGACCCATGATATACACGCGCTGATCCTCGGACGTGCCCAGACCGGTATTCAGGCATTTTTCTAGACAAAGGCCGGTCGTGTCTGCCCATTAATCCTATCTTCTTGTCTTGCGGATAAGTTCACCCAAAAGATGATTTCGGCACTATTTTAGCAAGTATGAGCTGAAAATCAGGAGATATCGGGTGAATTCTGTTTCAAAACAGAACAGTGGAAATTTGTCGTCTGCGCCTTTCTTTGGTGCATTGGACGGATTTCGAGGTCTATTGGCGGTTTTCGTTGCCATCTACCACACCTATTGGTTCAGCCACATCAACAGTACGCCATTTTTCAATAATGGTCCGGTGATTATCGATTTGTTCTTCGTGTTCTCGGGGTTTTTGCTGTTCACATTGTACGGCAACAACATGAATTCCACACAAAAAGGAATTCATTTTATCAAGAAACGCTTTGC
>CALDSY010000201.1 GCA_937924355.1 uncultured Caulobacterales bacterium | reverse complement strand
CCGCCATGGGTGTCGTTGCGCTTGTGTCTGTGATATTCCCGGGCCTCAGGAAAGTTCGAAAACTGGATGTGCCGGAGGCACTTAAGGGCGGGGACGTAAAATCGTGAAACATATTCTAAGTCTATCGGCGATAGTTTTGCTATCCGCCTGCCAAGGAGGGGAAAACGTGGCCAAAACCTATTGCACCTTGTCCGGAGACAAACCTTTGATCATCGCCCATCGCGGGGCCAGCGGGTTGCGGCCTGAACACACATTAGCGGCCTATCAACTGGCCATTGATATGGGTGCAGATTACATCGAACCCGACCTTGTGATCACCAAAGACGGCCACCTTGTGGCTCGCCATGACCGCTATCTATCGACCACAACTAATGTGTCAGACCTTCCGGAATTTGCGGACCGACAAACGGAAAAACCCGGCCATGAGGGCGCGGATTGGTTCGTTGAAGATTTCACCTTGGAGGAACTTAAAACGCTCAAGGCCCGACAGCCGCGCGCGGGACGCCTCAAACGCTTTGATAATAATTACGATATCCCGACCTTTGACGAAGTTCTGACCCTGGCCCAAGAAATGTCGGAAAAACGCGGGCGGCGGATTGGCGTTTATCCAGAGACCAAACACCCGACGGCGCTGGAAGCTTTGGGCCTGTCATTCGATGACGCCTTGTTGAGCTCTTTGGAAAACCACGGTTACGGGACGGGCAATGACCCGGTCTTTATTCAGTCGTTCGAAACCGGAAACCTGAAACGCCTCAAAAAAAAGACGTCAGTCCGGCTGGTCTTTCTGACCGAGGACGTCCCGACCATGAGTTTCGAGGACATCGCCAAATTCGCCAGTGGCGTCGGACCGTATAAAATCTTGCTGTCGGACGATGAACTGAATTCAACGGGATTCATCGAAAAAGCCCACGCCGCAGGATTAGAAGTCCACCCCTGGACGTTCCGAGATGATCAACCAGACGCTCGCTTCCCGAACAAAATCAAAGAAGCCCGTCACTATTTTGACATAGGCATTGATGGAGGATTTTTCGATTTCCCGGATACCGGAGTCGCCGCGCTTAAGGGCTATGAATGTGAGACATCACTGGAATAATATTGGCAGGTCTTTTGCCAGCCCCAATCTGGCGAGCCGGATAATCCCATCCAGGTAAGGTTCACCGTTGCAATCAAAGAAACTGGTATGGAGACTATCAGGATATCCGAGATCGAGTTCATTCAAGACGGCGCCTTGCCACGTACCATCATAAGCTTTGGGCAGTATCGGACCGAGTTTTAAAAACGCTATCCGGATTTCTTCGAGTTCATTTAGCAGAGCCGGTAGTTCACGCATTGACCATTGCCCGTCACAATCGGAATGCAATTGTAAAACAGGAAATTTGCTGCCCTGCTCCCCGTTCTCGAGCTTACTGACAATCGCTTGGCGAAATCCATCGAAATCCTGATAGGCCCCAATTTCAAATCCATCGAGCTCAGTTTGGCCTTCAAAAATCGCGAGATAAAGTCCCATTAGTCAGCATACTCAATGTCAAAATTTTCTTTGTAGGCTTTTTGCAGGCGTCTGAGATCGTTTGAAAACAGGCATTCGCGTTTGACGCATAAAACGAGGATTTTGCCCTCGCTGACAGCTTGAAACAGTAACAGCCTGATTTGATAGGTCGCCTTTAATTTGGAACAGACCTTGATCAGATAAATCCGATTGTCTTTTTCCCCGTCTGAACGGACGGCTTTCAAATTTTTATCGGATGAAAAATCCAGTAGCTTTTCCGGCGACGTTATTTTTGATCGGGATTCTACCGATTGTGTTTGGCTGGAGGCGGGCTCCGTTCCAAACAGTTTTTTTAGCCAGGACACGGCTAAGCGCCTGGCGCCACCATGGCAAATGCGTTGATCTTGTTCCCGTCTGGATCGCGGAAATATCCGCAATAGAATCCGCTCTCGCCGCGCGGCCCGGCAGCGCCCTCATCTTGGGCCCCGAGCGCCAGCGCCTTGTCGTAAATTTTGTGAACCGCCTCTTGGTTGGGGCAGGCCAGCGCGATCATTGTGCCATTGCCAGAGGTGGCCGCCTCGCCGTTATGAGGTTTGCAAATGCCGAACATGGGCTGATCCATAGAGGAGGCGTAACCAACAAAAGTCTCGGTAGACCAAAGCGCGCTCACCCCGATTTCGCCAAACAGAGCATCATAAAACGATTTGGACTTTTCTAAATCATTGGTTCCAACTGTTGTATAGGCAATCATAAGTCTCTCCCTCAGAAAATTGCTGCGTTAGTGGCGAATGGTTCCTGTTTTAGGTTTGGACCCACTGTCTTTGACCTCATGGTCTGGCACAGTCCAGCTGGTACCGCCGCGCATGGGCGGTTCCGCCATACCTTCGCTGTCCATAATCCGCTGTTTATTGCGCTTGCGAATGTCATCCTTGATGCGCCCTCGCAATACGGCTGTTTCCACACTTGTTGGGGTCAGTCGCATGGCCAAATCGATATCGGCTTGAGCGAGTTCCAGCTTACCCTGTTTGTGGCGGGCATCGGCGCGGTAGCGCAAAGCGTCCGCATTATTCGGCTCAAACACCAGGGCAGAGGTCAGATCCGTCTCTGAGTCTTGATAACGGTTCAGGAGCGCATAGACCCGCGCCCGGGCAATCCGTAGCCCAACATCTTCTTGGTCAATAGCCAGTCCGTTTGTGGCGGATTCATAGGCTTCTTGTGTTTCTTCGGACATGAGCCAAAAATTGGCCGCTTCGAGGTAATAATTCTTGCGCATTTTCGGCGAGAGCTGACCGACCATGCCGCCCAGCTTATCCAGACGATGGGCGGCTTCTTCTTTGTGGCCGAGCGCAAAGAGCGCCATGGCTTCGCAGTGACGGGCCCGGCGACCGCCGCCATCTCCGCGCCAAATCATAGCGTCTTCATAAGCTACATCCGCATCCACAGCGATTTGCTCCAGACAGGCTTTGTGCTTTTTATCAAATTCTTCGGTGCGATCCGCAGCCGCGGCCGGTAAAGCCATTGCCAGCGACAAGATTCCGGTTAGGAGTAATAATTGTTTCATGGGACAAGTTTAAGTGCGGGGATCACGTTCTGCAATGGCCGAAACTGTTAAATATCAGTCACAACACAGTGGGGGCACGGCCCTATTGCTCGGATTTGGCTATACGGCCAAAGCGCTCATTGCGCCTCTACGGGCGCAAGGGTTTGCGCTGATTGGAACCGTTCGGACCCCGCAGAAAATAGATCAGCTGGCTGACCTGCCCATACGCTTGCTCACATTTAACGGCAGCGGCTCAAAGGCCTTGGAACAGGCCATCGCCAAAGCCGATATTATCATTTCCTCTATCCCGCCGGCCGATGACGGGACCGACCCTGTGATCAAAGCCTATCCGGATATGGCCCGGCGCGCGAAGGCCTGCCGCTGGTCGGCATATCTTTCTGCCACCAGTGTTTACGGTGACCGGTCGGGCCAATGGGCTTTTGAAGACGAGCTGCTCTTTCCGGCAACACAGCGGGGCCGCAATCGCATAGAGGCGGAACTGGCCTGGCTGGAAACAGGCCTGCCCGTGCATATTTTCCGTTTGGCCGGGATTTACGGACCGCGCATTTATGACCAGGCCCGCAACGCCTTTAGCCGGCTCGAAATGGGCACGGCTCGCTCTGTGATCAAAAAGGATCATGTGGTCAACCGTATCCATGTGGAGGATATCGCCGGCGCGCTCATGGCGTCCATGGCGCGGTCAGATCCAGGACGGATTTATAATATTGCCGACGGGCACCCGGCGCCGCCGCAAGATGTGCTGGAATTTGCGGCAGACTTGATCGGTGAAATTCGCCCGGACCGGGTCGATCTGGAGACGGCCGAGCTTTCGCCCATGGCACGCAGTTTTTATTCAGAGACCAAACGTATCGATATAAGCCGCGCCCAGCGGGAACTTGGCTGGGAACCCCGATATCCAACCTATCGGGAGGGGCTTTGCGAGATTTAC
>CALDSY010000200.1 GCA_937924355.1 uncultured Caulobacterales bacterium | reverse complement strand
AAGGTTATCTCCCTCGTCTGCGCCACACTAGGCAGGCTTGCAACAGGCCTTCCCATCAGTGACACACAATGCGGCGCAAAGCTGTTTAGAAACACAGCACAATTTGCGCGCAGTCTTGAACAGCCTTTCGCTGCGGGTTGGTTGTTTGATGTCGAGCTTTTCCTGCGCAATTCACATCCAGAGAAAAAGCAGCGTAAAAATTTCTTTGAATTTCCAGTCATAGAATGGACCGAAATTCCTGGATCTAAAATTAAGTCCTCCGATGTTATCAAAAGTGGATTTAAAATGTTGGTCCTGATCGGACAGCAATGGCGAATCCGTGAACAATATTTCAGACGCGCCGATGACCTAAAAATCAGCGAATTCCAGACTCTCAGAGCGGGGAAGCATTTTTCCTATCATCTTTTATCCGATCTACCGGCCTTTATAGATATGATTTCGCCGGGTATTATTTTAGATTTGCGGAAAGTCGAAACCCTCGACCCGTCAATTTTCACGGCGCTCGTGGAAACATGTGATCAGTTGGAACGCGATGGCCTAAAAGTCAAAATCCAGCTGCCAGACAATAGCGACATCATAAATATTGCAAAGAGTACAGGGTTAAGTTCAGTAATTGATTGCACCAAAGTTATCGGCGCGGTCGATAGGCGCGGCAGCAACGCACGCTTTGAAATGGTAGAGGTTTAAATGTCCTTTATCTCTCTTTCAAAGCATCGATCCGTTAAAGTCTTATTGGCGCCTGCTTTTATTATTTTCCTATCAGCCAATATCGCCAACGTCGCCAATTTGGCTTTTAATATGATTTTTGCGCGAGCCCTGTCTCCGGCTCAATTTGCCGATTTGACTTTGCTTTTGACTTTGAAACTGGGGCTGTTGTCATTGTTTTCAGCGGTGCAGTTTGGAATTTCCGACATTGTCGCCAAACATGGTGATCTGCTAAGTTCTAAAGCCATAGCCGCATCCCTTAGCTGGAAGAGCTTTCGTTATTCTCTACCCCTATGTATGTTGATTATTATCTTTGCAGAGTTTTTAGGCAAATTGCTCAATTTCAAAGATACCGGGGCGCTTACATTATTGGCCATGGCTATCCCTTTATTTCTGCCGCTTGTGATTTACAGAGGCTTGGCGCAGGGGAGGCTCGACCTGCCCAAAATGGTTGGATCGTTTCAGGCAGAATGGATCATTCGCCTAGCCGGTTGTTGGCTTTTATGGATCGCCGGTTTTGGCTTGTTTGGCATAACGGTCGCCCTTGTTGCGTCCATTGTAATTGCGCTTTTATTCTCTATGGATAAGGATGACTTTAAAGCCCTTTGGGTCAAAAACCGCGCAAAAGCTGCCGGGCATAACGGCGCTATTATTTGGGTAACCTTGCCCTATGCTGGTATTTTTCTTGCCCAGATTCTAGCTTTGGATGGAGATATATTTATCGCAAAAACGGCGTTTCCGGCAGATGAAGCCGGCGCCGCTGCAGGCCTCTTGCTTATCCAGAGAATATTCTTCTTTGCATTTTTATCCTTCGCCACCATAGTTCAGCCTATGGTTGCCTCGCCTGATTCCAGTGACAAAGAGAACCGTACAACTTTGTTTCGCCTCTTGTCGGCTATGGCTGTTATATCGATTGCAGGTCTTTCCATTATTGCCATTAAGCCGGATCTGTTTGTACAAATATTCTTAGGTTCCAAATATCTAACTTTGGCGCCGCTAGTAATTTTGGCCGGTATCATCGGTGTCACTTTCATGGCAGCCCACCTATCAGCAACCGTCATGATTGCCAGAGGGCAACGAAAAGCGCCGCTGTTTTTACTCGCATTGGTCGCCGTGCAATATAGCGCGATCGCCCTCTTGAGCTTCCTAAATGATGATTTTGGTTTGACCGACTATATATGGACCAAGGCAGCGGTATTGGTCATTGGCGCACTTTTCATGGCATCTCTGGCCTTAAGGCCTATGAAAGCGAAGCATGCACATTAAACCGCATTACTGGGTATATCTGGCGATAATTTTGGCCGTGCTTTTGCACGGCGCCTTGCTGCCCTTTACCTATGGGCAAACCTATGATGCCTATATCCACATGTTCTTTGGGGACCATTATCATCGACAATGGTTCGACCCCTGGGAAACACGTTGGTATACGGGTTTTACGGTAACGGCCTATCCTCCCGGAAGCCACCAAACCATCGCCCTTCTGATGAATATTATGGATATGCGGGCCGCCTTTATCACGGTAATGACGGGCTCCATTGCCGCCCTCACCATTGGCATATATAGGTTCAGTAAGATTTGGGTTTCTGAAAAAGCGGCGGCCTTTGCCGCGCTTTTACTGGTGCTCTCATCCAGCGTCGCTGAAACGGTCCATGTATTCGGGCAGCTGCCGACAATATTTTCCATTGCGATCTTTCTAAACGCTATGCCGCATATATCGGCCTGGATTGAAAAAGGCGGATGGAAAGACCTAGCATTTGCGCTCATGTTTACCGGCGGCGCAACCTCTGCTCATCATGTCACGCCGCTATTCGGGACCATATTTTTCGTGGCCCCTATTGGGGTGGCGGCTTGGCTTGCTCACATCAAGCATACAGCACCGCGCGTAAGTGATTTAACGCGGCGCCAAAACCTCGTCAGAATTTTTACCGCGCCGGCGCGCGGGATATTACTGGGTGTCTGTATGTTGATGCTCATTGTCACGATTGTTTTTCCATACTGGCATTGGTCGCTTACTGACCCGATTACGCAGGTTAGCGTTCCTCATGGGAGCCGTGAGAGCTTTATTACCAAACCAAATTTAGGCCTGATGTTTTTTGTCATTCCATGGGGCCTATTAATTTTTGTCGTACCTTACGTGGTTTTAAAGACTGTCAAAACATCGCTTTGGCCCTTGGGTCTTTCCGTTCTGTTGACTTTGTTTTTGGGCACAGGCGGAACCACACCGTTTCCGCGCATGTTATTAGGACCTGCTTTTGACATTCTAACGCTAGATCGTTTCACGTTTTGGGGATCATTATTGATCCTGCCTTTTGCAGGTCTATTTGCTATTTCTATGATGGAAGGCCGGGGTAGAGCTCTACTAAACCGAGCCTTTGGCGTCGTTCCCGCCCAGATATTGCTTGTTGGTGTATTTTCAGCCTATGCGCTCATACCCATGGCTATAGCAAACTTGCCGAAAGTCAGACCGACCCAGCCTGATTTTGTTGATCCGGCTCCCATTGCAAAATTTATGGATGAAGATGGTCATTCCCAATGGCGCTATCTCACCCTCGGACTTGGTGACCAATTTGCTTATCATAGCGCCTTGATCGACGCCGAATCTGTTGATGGAAATTACAATTCCGCCCGGCGCCTGCCGAGCTTGACAAATTACGCGGTTGAGCGTTTGGAGAACTCCAAGTTTGCCGGTGTGCCGGGACTGGCCTCACTGGGGCAGTTCTTGACCAATGCGGATGTGTTTCATTTGAAATATATCTTTTCAAATGACGAGTATTACGATCCGCTTTTGCATTACACAGGCTGGAACCCAATCACTCGATTAGGCAATGGCATGGTCGTTTGGGAAAAGTCTAATATTCCGCCTCTGCCGGATATCAGAGCAAAACGAGTCATGCCGCGCTATCAGGTCTTAATGTGGGGCACTTTGCCAATGAGCGCGCTTTTTCTGAGCGTTCTCGCCGCCATCTGGCTTGCCTTGCGAGGACAACTCATTCGCGGGCAAAATGAGCCCTTTCATGCGAGTTCACAACAATCTTTTTCCCCGTCCAAAGTTTGGGTCATCACAGCCCGCATTATACCAGTCCTCGCCGCACTTGGTTTTATGTTCACAGCATATAAGGTCTTAAAAAAGGCCAATGAACCCTTGAGCGCCGAGGAAACAATTACAGCCTATTACGGCCATCTTGATTTTCGGGAATATCGACAGGCTTATAACCTGCTGGATACGGCATTAAGTTTTGAGGAATTTTTACGGGAGCAAAGACTAACAGGAGGATTGGTTCCGTCTTACGGAAAACTCAATGGTGTTGGGGCGATACTCATAGAACCTGGCGTTTATGATGTGGGGCTGAACTATCTGACAGCCATGGGTTATAAAACCGTATCGACTGAACAAGTTGTGACCACTCATCAAGGCGCAATCAAAATCAAACATGTCAGCGATATTCCGCAGTACAGACCTGAAATGACATCGCGAAACTCCGATAATGTATTTGTAGATCAATCCGGGCGGAATGTTCTTCGTCCCGGCAAGGACCCGGTGGCGAAACTTCAGCGGCCCAGATTTTCCGTAAGTGAAACCTTTGTTTATGAAAAAGGCGGTCGTCTCTACGCGGCAGGTATGATCACAAGTACGTCGCCGTTTCCGGCCTGCGTAGCCTTGAAAGCAACGGCCATTGATAGCCGAGGCAATGAAATGCTGACACAGAATATGGGACGTCACGGCGCCCACCGCCTCCTGCCGGGCGAGACTTCTTCTTTTGTGATAGCATTTGAAGGCTTTTTGAAAATTGGCGATGCCAATTTTAATACGGTCTATGACCCCGATTATTACAGCGTTCCGGAATTTTCGGAAACGCCGGTCCGTGTTGATTTGGATGCTCAGTCTTCAGTTTGCAGCGCGCCTGTTTATCGGGATTTGAAATTATCCGGTTTTGCGGTCTCCGAGGATAAACTGGTTCTTAATGTTGAAAATTATGGCGCGAAAATTGTGAGTACCCTCCAAGTCAAACTCGCCCATAGTTCTTTGAACACCGAATATCCTGAAATTTATCCGTTTTACTTGCAGCGTAACCTAAACCCAGGAGAAACACGCCAAATTGAAATTCCGCTTGAGACCATCAAAGGTGAGCTACTGCTACAAACCAAGACAGCCCTTGTAAATGGAAAGGAAATGACCGCAATGCCAATCGCCAATGATCAATTTTTCCTGAAAACTGATTTCGGAGATTTTCGGTTGGATTACGACGCCATGACCTATGATCAACTCCGGTAATTGCATCCTGCAAACAAAGTTTGCAATTTGCGAAATCAAGATAGTCGTTAATCTTTCATTATCCATCTAACTCATTGTTTTTATTGCAATCATAATGGCCTATGCTTGGCGCATGGATTGCAATTCATAACGTATATCATGGAGCACGTTATGAAAAACGCATTTGGATACATCCCGACCCGGCCGATGAAGGCCTTATTGCTGGCAGGCGTCGCTTTA
>CALDSY010000199.1 GCA_937924355.1 uncultured Caulobacterales bacterium | reverse complement strand
CCAATGATTTGACCAGGTAAATCAGAATTGATCCCTGTCATCCTGCATCGCATGTGGGTCGATGGCACACCTTATCGTTGGTCAGATGTGGAGGTGGCTTCATGAGACACTAACCTCACACATCAACACACCAACGGTTCGTCCTGACCTGGACGTGGTGTTCGTGGATGACGCCGATTATGTCTGCTGTGTAGTGTATTTTATAAATACACTAACACGCCCCAAAGCGAGGCGCTCCACACACCGATCCGAAACATGCGTGCAGCGGCCTAGCCGACTGCGGAGAGAAGCGTGACCCGGGAAAGAGACAGGAACCATCAATTAAAGGAAACTAGGAACTTGACTTAATAAACCAATTAGAGAAGCGGGCATTGGTAAAACAAAAAAAGGGCCGTGACCGGCCCTTTTGTCGTCTCCAAATTTCGACCTGTATCAATCAAATCGATATTTCATTCGGGCGCCAATGGTGCGAGGCGCTAGTACATTTGTTCGGAAATACCGAACATTGGCACCTTCGATTGTTTGGCTGAATCGCGGGTTGCTGAAAGCGCTGGTTTCGGCGAAGTCATCGAAAATATTATCCACATAGCCAACAATGGACCAGTTATCACGCTCATAACCAATAGCCGCATTGGCTCGGCCGAAGCTTGGAAGCACGATACTCCCACCTCGTTGACCGACTGTTTGCAGCACGTTACCCTGCCATGAATAGCCGGCGTCGACAAAGATATTGTCTCCATTCGTCAGAGGATGGCTATAGGATCCGAGCACAGAGAACTGTGTTTCAGGTGAGCCAGGCAAACGATCGCCCGCTTCGCCGTTTTCAAAATCTGTTCCAAATCCGCCTGTGGTCACAATGGTCGTGACAAGCGAGTCGACACCCTCTGTGAGCTCTGCTTTGGTGTGGCTGAAGGATCCGCGAAGATTAAATCTATCGGTCAAGTCCCAATCTGCTGACAGTTCCACCCCTTTGGATTCAGCTGCGCCGGCATTCACGGTGATGGACGTACCAGCATTCACCGAAATTGTCCCGACTTGGGGATCTTTCCAATCCATAAAGAACACCGCCGCATTGAGTTTTAACGCACCATCGAGCCATGTTGTTTTCGCGCCTAGCTCATAGTTGTCGACCGTGTCCGGCAGATAATCGCGTTCATTAATGACAGCAATATCATTGGCACCTGGGCCAAATTGCTGACCGGGCGCAAGAAGACATAGAGCCTGATTACCCGGTACGAAAACGTCTGGGCACGGATCTCCAGCATTTGAAGCCCCTACTCTGAAGCCTTGGCTGAACGTTGCATAGATATTGTGGTCGCCAAAATCATAAGAGGTATTCACTTTGAAAAGGAAGTCGTCGAAGGATTGATTTTCTGCCAACGTTAGCTGATTTTTGATATCGGCGCGTGTATAAGGCCCCGGAAAATCTGCCGCTGTTGTAAAATATGGAAACTCAGTTTGGTCCGCAGTTTCAAATACATAGTCGTAATAACGGGCACCCACAGTAACGTTCCATGCCTCAGAAACATCATAGCCGACTTCACCAAAGAGAGCTTTCTCTTCTAAATTTGTCCAGGACGTCGCAAAATATTCCAGGTCGTTCAGATCTTGACGGAAACCAAAATCCGCGTTGAATGCGCCGATACCTGGTGTGAATTCCGTCGAAAGACCCGTGAACTCGTTTTCATTGTAGAAACCGCCAACAATCCAGCTTAGAGGACCGTCGCTGGTTGAAACCAGTCTCAGTTCCTGATTGATGATTTCGGTTTTCTCATCCTCAAACGTAAAGCCGGTAAAAGTTGGATAAAACTCGTAGTAATATTCGAGCGTGATCAGCAAATCTGTCTGGTCCCGTTGTCCATTGAATTCTGTTCCGCCAATGCCTGAGGCCGATGTCAATTCCGCAAAGCCAAGATCGGCAACGATTTCTAAGGCAAGGAGCTCGTCATTCCGCTCTGCGGGTTCTGGTACGCGAGCAGCGTATTCATAGCGCCCGGATGGGACGGTTGTGTTTCTAAAAGATGTAGTATTGCGCCCGCCAAAGTCGCCGTTTTGGAAATAATAGGTCAGCGTGGCGTCCAGCGAATTTGATGGCTGCCATCTTGCAGCTACCCGGCCCGACCAAATATCTTCAGTATTGGCATCTTCTAACGCGTTAAAACCTGCCAGCGCTGTTGGGTCAGTAAAATCTGGATCCGGCTCGGAAAATCCGGGACGCGCTACCACATAGGGATAGTCGATAAATCCTTTGTCATTTTGAAGATCCATAGAGGCACGAATAGCGAAATTATCAGAAATGGCAGCATTGGCCGTAATGCCGATATCGGAGCTAATCCCATCACCTTCGCTATAACTATAGGCATCCGCCCGAAGCTCCATCATATCACCGTCAAAGTCCGGTTTATTTGGAATATAACGGATTGCGCCGCCCATTGTGCCGGAACCATAAAGTGTCCCTTGCGGCCCAAGGAGGACCTCAACACGCTCAAGATCATTTAGACGGAGATCAACATAGGCCGGAATTTCGCCAACATACGTCGCCACAGTGCCGCCGCCATTGGCCTGTCCGAAGTTTTGAGCAATGTTTTCAACATTGAGCCCCCGCACAACAATCCGGTTACCATCACGACCGCCCTGATCGGCGATATTCAGTCCGGGAACAAAAGCCGCAAGCTCAGAAAGATCGTCCAGACCCTGTTTGGCAATTTCTTCACCGCCGAGTGCAGAAATGTTTAGAGGAATATCCTGGATAGACTCTGCGCGGCGCGTGGCCGTAACGATAATTTCGTCGCTGACCTCCTGAGCTTGTGCCGCGGAAGATACGCCAAGACTTAGTCCGAGCGGCAGCGCGATTATACTGGCTGATAAAGCAAGGCTGGCTTTTATTGATTTTTGAACAGGCATTTCGTTCCCCTTTGGTATTCATACAAAATTCGACTCGACTATGTTTCTTATACATAAGTGCTAAGAAATACGATTTTAAAATCGTGAACATTTGAAAGATAATCTCCACCCTGCACATTTTTGCACAAAATCTGCTTTCAAATATTCCATCTCTGACCCTAAATCTTTTGATTTCTTTGTTTTCGCGGCGTTCAGGGCTAAGAACGCCATATGGAAGCGTTAAGCCTGAATGCTGGTCTCAAAGCCATATCGCAGAAGCGGTACAAAGTTGTTCACGCCAAGTGCATTGATGGGATCAAACAGGACCTGTCCAATCCTGTGCCCTATTTTTTGATGGCGGTGATCGCCCAAGATCACAAAAATTTTTCAAAGGCCGAGGAATTGTTTCTAAAGGCGGAAACACTCGGTCCAGATGTGCCCCACTACCCTGCTTTTCTGGGCCGTATGATGTCAGAGCTTAAAAGGCCAGAAGCAGCGACAGACGCGGCGGACAGAGCCGCGAAGCTGAACATTTCAGACGCCTACCTCGCCGATATGCTGGGAGTCATTTATAGCCGCACCGGCTTTCATGAGCGCGCCATTGAGATGTTCGGCAAGGCGGTTACCCTCAATAACGGACAAGCTAACTATTTCTACAATCTCGGCGCGTCTGAATTGTTTCTCGGAAATTTTGCAAGGGCCGAAGACGCCTTTATTTCGGCAACCCAGCTCGACCCTGATCACAGCGGCGCGTGGTCATCTCTGATTGCGCTTAAGCGGCAGACATCTGAGAACAATCATCTAGATCATTTGAAATCATTACACACGAAATTCAAAGATAATGAAGATCCTGCCCATCAATTGGGCCACGCTATTGCTAAAACCCTCGAAGATCTGGGCCGGCATGAAGATAGTTTTGATTGGCTGCACAAGGCCAAGGCAGGCAAGTTTGAAAAATATGGCTATAACCGGGTCGAAGGCTTAGCCACTTTTGAGGCCGCAAAAGCGACCACCGGTATAAAAACCAAAGGCTATAACTCAGAGACGACGCCCCTTTTCGTAGTTGGCCTCCCCCGAACGGGCACCACATTGGCCGAACGCATTTTGTCGTCTCACTCCAAGGTTAGTTCCGCGGGTGAGCTCAACTTTTTTGCTGATATTATAAAGTCGAAAACGGGCACCACATCCAATCTGGTGCTTGACGCAGAGACCTTACGGGCCTGTAAAAACCTGGATCTAGCATCCGTGGGTGAAACCTATCTGGAAAGGGTTCATAACAGGCTCGGCAAACACCCTTATGTGGTGGATAAAATGCCGTTCAATTTTTTCTATGCGGCTTTAATTCTTCAAGCCTTGCCGAACGCGCGGATTATCACCCTTCGGCGCGGGGCCATAGATAGCTGTCTGTCCAATTACCGTCAGCTCTTATCCGTGCAGCAATCATTTTATAATTACACTTTCAGCCTGGATGATATCGCGTTTTTCTATAGGCAGTTTGATGGGCTCATGACCCATTGGCGAAAGCATCTACCCTCGGACCGATTTATGGAGATCCGCTATGAAGACATCGTCCTTGATCAGGACAACCAAACAAAGCGGCTCCTGTCCCAATGCGGATTAGAATTTGAGGAGGCTTGTCTCAGGTTCCATGAAAATGCGGCGCCTGTGGCAACGGCTAGCTCCGTTCAAGTTCGCCAGCCTTTATATTCAGGCTCAATTGGGCGCTGGAAAAAATATGGCAACAAGCTGGATGATCTCAAAACCGCGCTCGGAGATTTGGCCGGTTAAAGCTCTTCCAGCGGCACATAGTCAAAATCAAAACCAAAACAGCGCGGCGCCACGACTTTCATAGCCGCTTCTGAGCGGTAAAACTCCGGACAGCCCGTGGCAAAGACGGCCACGCGCTGACCATAACGCAGGCGTTCTGCATTGATGGGCGTGCCCGTTTCATAGTCCACAATGGTAATCAGGTCCGGAACGCTAGCCCGCACACGCTCGCCTTGACGGGCCAGCAAATATTCATTTTTGATATTGACTAAGAGGTTGTCTTGCTTGCTGTCAAAATCTTCAATGGTGGCCTCACCGATATCATAGCCGCCAATGATCCGCGTAGTTTTGTCAATGACCTTGCCGGTATAGAGCATGCGGCATTCGCCATAGATGGACGTACTAAACAGTTCCGCCAATGGCTTTTCCAGACTTGGGGCCTGCCCGCGCTTCTCACGCAGCAACTGCCCCAGCTTCACAGAAAAACTCACCGTTCCGGGTATGATCGTATCTTTGAGCTGACGCCCCGTCATGGAATGTTCCGCCGCCGTAATCATGCCGCCAGCCGCCATGGAAAAGGCCCGAATATGCCGTTCATAGGTTTCGGTTGTATCGGTTTCAAATGTGGCCTGATTGCCCGCATAATCATAGGCCAATGCTGGCGTCGGTTTAACTCCTCCAATGGGATAGGACATCATTTGCGCCTCTGGCAAAGCCCGGCCCATACCATCCCCGTCCACCACCGGCAGGCCTCGAGCGGCGGCGGCGCAAATGGGGATGAAAGAGTTTCCGCCGCCTATTTCAAAGGACGCCACTGCATCAATTTTCCGGCCTACAAATTTTTCAAAAGCCGTCAGGGTTTTGGCCGCATCTTCCACCGAAGGCAGAAGTTCTAGGCTAACCGTGGGCGCGCCGACGCTCCCGACTGGCACCACAAAAGCATCATCAGCCAAGCTTTCAGCGGTCACTAGCGGAACCGGCCCAAAGGTTTTGATGGCTTCCGCCGTAATCAGCTTGGGTACATAGGGATCACCGCCGCCGCCCGTGGCCAGGAAGACTGCGCCCAAGGCCAGATCGTCCAAATGTTCTAGACCAATATGAGAGATAGGCTGGCTCATGCCGCAAGCTCGCCAATGACTTTGACGCGTACGCGGGTTGCGCCTTCATCCATGTACGGAATAGCCGTCTCTTCGATATCTACGGCCCGTATTGTTTTTTCGTCAGCGCCGGCTGCCAGAGCTCTTTGTTTGGCAGACTCTGTCACCTGGGCAATAGCGTCGTCGCGGGGGATGCTGCGATAGGAGAGCATACGTTCTGACTCGCCGCCCACCTGCGCGATCGCCGCGCCGATAGCGTTAGCAACGCCGGCGTTTTCAGGTCGGTATAGTTTCGCCGCCGCTTTCAATTTGCCCGTCACTAAAACGGAGCCGCCGCCCACCAAAATGACAGGAAGGTTTTTTCCGCCCGGCTTCATCATATCGACTGCACGGTCGAGCATTTGATGCATAGTTGCTTGAGCACGCATCACCGTGTCTTTATTCAAGTTTTGAACTTTGGACGGATCGCCAATTTTCTGCGCTCCGGAGGCAACAATAATATCCGTCGCCGTGAGGCTGCCGCCGCCAAAGACCATGCCGTCATGTACAAGGCGGTGACCCACGGATTGCGGACCGATGAGGGCGCCGTCATCCCGGACCAGGCTGCCGCCGCCCAGGCCAATGGCCATAATATCGGGCATGCGAAAATTCGTTCGAATACCGCCAATGTCGACCACCACATTAGACTCTCT
>CALDSY010000198.1 GCA_937924355.1 uncultured Caulobacterales bacterium | reverse complement strand
CCTATGCTGGAAAGGGACGAAGAATTTATGCTCGCAAAACGCTGGCGCGAAGACGGTGATACACAATCTGCTGAGCGTATGGTGACGTCCCATTTGCGTCTCGTGGCTAAAATTGCCATGGGATATCGCGGGTATGGCCTGCCGATCGGCGAAGTGATCTCGGAGGGCAATGTTGGCCTGATGCAAGCGGTCAAGAAATTCGACCCAGACAAGGGCTTTCGCCTATCGACCTACGCCATGTGGTGGATCCGGGCATCTATCCAGGAATACGTTCTGCGGTCTTGGTCTCTCGTGAAAATGGGCACCACCGCCGCGCAAAAAAAGCTGTTTTTCAATTTGCGCCGCCTCAAAGGCGAAATGAAGGCTATTGATGACGGTGATCTGACGCCTGACCAAGTCAAAAAGATCGCGACGCGGCTTAACGTCAAAGAAACCGAAGTGACGTCTATGAACCGTCGCATGTTATCTGGCGGCGACGCCTCGTTAAACGTGACCATTGGCGGCGAGGACGGCGGTTCCGAATGGCAAGATTGGTTGCAGGACGATACGGACAACCAAGAAGAAGTCTTAGCTGATTCACAGGAGTTCGATGCCCGTATGGACTTATTGCAGGACGCCATGTCCAATCTGAATGACCGTGAAAGACATATTATTGCAGAACGCAGATTGTCGGACTCTCCGAAAACGCTGGAAGAACTGGCGCAGGTTTACAAGGTAAGCCGGGAACGAATCCGCCAAATTGAAGCGCGGGCTTTCGAAAAACTTCAAGAGGCCATGCTGGCGGCGGCGGGTAAATCCGGTCTTATTGAGGCAACACCGGGTTAATCGGCTTTGGCAAGGGCGAATTCAGGTGCAATCCTGAGCCCCGACGCCCAGCCCAGTTTCTCATAAACGAGCAATAACGTGCCGTTATAGTCGACAAGGCGGTTCCAGAACCCTTTGCGGGGTAGATGTAACGCACTTTGTGGTTCGTCGTGGTGGTGGTCATGAAAAGCCTCACCGCCGGTCAAAAGCGCCATAAAATAGTCAAGCCACTTAGGCGTCTCCATATGGCCGAGGACATTGATCCCGTAAACCGTTGCATGAAATTGTATGGCTCTTCCTATCATGAAGCTCGCATGGAGCAATGCCGTCAATACTAATGATCCGCCTAGCGCCCAAACGATGAAATAGATCAGCGCCGGAAGTCCGGCGTGAATACCAATGCTGATCTCATGATAGAAACGGTCCATCCAGACTATGACCGGCCTGTTTTTAAGCCACAAAGCCATGGGGCGCTTGGCGTCGTTCTCGTCGCGCCAGATGATCCAGCCGACCCAAGCCCAAAAAATCCCTTCGCTCGGATTATGCGGATCCCCTGGTTGATCGGCAAAGCGGTGATGCTGACTATGGTAATTCACCCACTCGCGCACAGTGCCTTGCATGGCAACCATCAAATTGATCATGGTGAGAATTTGCGCTGGCGTCTTCATCTCGCCGGCCTTGTGTTGAAGGATGCGGTGAAGCGGGCTGATCCCGGCATTACACACGAGAATCGAAATCAAAACAGTGAGCAGCGACCAAAGCAAATACCACCAGGATAAGTCTACTGATTTGGCAAACACACCGATTAAAACGGCGACGATTGCCAAGATGATTCCCACCGCAGGATAAATAAAGGCCGAAAACAAACTTCCGACGGATAAGGTTTTCAATGTTTTGGGGATAGAAACAGATCGAGGTGTCATGAAATCTCAAGGAATCAAATGTATGGGACTAATTAACCGTACAATCGAGAATTGGCCATGAAAATCCATGAAAAGTAACAGCGCTATATTGACCCGCGAGAAGATTGAACTAGGTTAGACCCATGGCTCAAGACCTGATGAATTACGAACAGATGACACAGCTCGCTCTGCGGGGGGTGGTTAGAGATGCCATTCGCCGTGTCATCCGCGAAGATGGCCTGCCCGGAGCCCATCATTTTTACATCACTTTTCTCACGCGCTATCCCGGGGCTGAAATTGACGAAGGCCTTGCTAAGAAATACCCGGAAGAAATCACGATCGTACTTGAACACCAATTTTGGGACTTAACGGCGAACGAAGATAATTTCGAAGTGACGCTGAAATTTGGCGGCGTACCGAAATACATAAAAGTTCCCTATACAGCGATAACCCGCTTTCATGACCCCAGCGTGGGGTTTGCACTCCAGTTTGAACCGCCGCAAGCCGCACCGGAGGCATCCGTTGCCCCGCTCGCAAATATAAAATCTGAGAAAAAGAAGCCCAAACGGGCACCGGCCAAAAAAGCCAAGGCTGAAAAAAGCGACAAGAAATCCAAGGATACGACGGAAAAAGAAGAGTCCGGCGACAAGGTCGTCAGCCTGGATTCATTCCGTAAAAAATAAACTTCACTGACGAGACTACTATGACCAAGATGCGTACTGAAACGGATAGTTTCGGGAAACTGAAAGTGCCCGCCGATAAGTATTATGGTGCCCAGACTGCCCGAAGTCTTATCAATTTCCCAATCGGCGTAGAGACGATGCCGCCGTCGATTATTCGCGCTCTGGGCATCATTAAACGCTCGGCAGCCTTGACCAATAAGTCTCTTAAGAACCTGGACGGCAAACGGGCCAGTGCAATCGTTAAAGCCGCCAGTGAAGTGGCAGAAGGCAAGCTAGACGACAACTTTCCACTATCGATTTGGCAAACCGGATCTGGCACGCAGTCGAATATGAATGCCAATGAGGTTATCTCCAACCGCGCGATTGAAATCATGGGCGGAGAGATAGGCTCAAAGGATCCAGTCCATCCCAACGACCATGTGAATCGATCACAGAGCTCCAATGATACATTTCCGACCGCCATGCATATTGCAGCCGCCGAGGAAATCCATCACCGCCTTTTACCCGCACTGAGAACCCTGCGAAATGCGCTGAATGATAAATCCAAAGCCTTCGGTAAAATCATAAAGATTGGCCGCACCCATACCCAGGATGCAACCCCCGTAACCTTAGGCCAGGAGTTTTCTGGATATGTTGCCCAAATGGACAATGGAATAAAGCGGATCGAAACCACCTTAAAGGAACTTTACTTTCTGGCTCAGGGCGGGACGGCTGTCGGTACCGGGCTAAATACCAAGCCGGGCTTCGCCAAGAAATTTGCCGAAGAAGTCGCAGCCTATACAAAGCTGCCTTTTAAAACCGCGCCGAACAAATTTGAAGCTCTGGCAGCCCACGATGCCTATGTCTCTGTTCACGGCGCGATCAACACAGTCGCGATGAGCCTCTTTAAAATTGCCAATGATATTCGTTTTCTTGGATCCGGCCCCAGATCAGGCCTGGGCGAGCTTTCTCTGCCTGCCAATGAACCCGGCTCATCAATCATGCCGGGCAAAGTCAACCCGACACAATGCGAAGCCCTGACAATGGTTTGCACGCAAATCATGGGCAATAATGCGGCCATGGGCATGGCAGGATCACAAGGCCATTTTGAGCTCAACGTTTTCAAACCTGTGATGGCCTATAATATGCTGCAATCTATACAACTCATGTCCGATAGCGCGCAGGCGTTCACGGACAAATGCATTACGGGCATCATAGCCAATGAAGACCGGATTGACGATCTCTTGCAGCGCTCGCTCATGCTAGTAACCGCCCTGGCCCCGACCATCGGTTATGACAATGCAACCAAGGTTGCCAAAACCGCCCATAAAAACGGAACAACTCTGAAAGAAGAGGCGGTCCGTCTTGGCTTTGTTACGGAAAAAGAATTCGACAAGGTCGTCAGGCCCGAACTCATGATCAAACCCCGCTAATGTCCGACAACATAATCAAGTTCGGCAAAGCCAAGAAATCCATAGCCCGGAAAGCAAAAGAAGAACGGGCCGCGGAGAACCGTGTGAAGTATGGCCGGACAAAATCGGAAAAAACCCGGGACAAAGCCGTATCCGACAAAAAAGCCCGGCATCTGGATCAACATAAACGCGACGAATGAAAAAAAAGCGGTCTCTATCTCTGCACGGGCACCGGACGTCAATTGCGCTGGAGCCTGATTTCTGGGCTATAATCGAAGACGAAGCCCGAAAGAGACATCAGTCCCTGGCGGGACTGATCGCGGAACTCGATGATCAACGTATCACAGATGGAAATCGATCAGGACTTGCATCCTATCTTAGGGTGTGGGCCTTAAAACAGGTTTTGCGCCCTAGTCCTTGATGGTTTCTTCGGCTTTCATCTCAATAATACCTATGACCTCTTGATTACCCGTCACAACTTTGGGCGCAAGACTGTCAGGCTTGTTCTTAGGTGGCTGAAATTTCTGCCCAACATAGACCGGAATAGAATGCGTCTTGGACATAAACTGACCGTCCGGCAATTGAATCTTAGCCAATACGATCAGGTTATGCACGCCCTCGGATAATGGCTGAAACTGCAGGCTCAGAGCCTCGCCAGATTCGCCGATCGTCGCGACCGTTTCTTGCAATCCCGAGTTCTTGAAAACCTTCAAACCCGGACTGTCGAGAACCTCATAACTGACTTTGCCGCCCGTCCGGTTGAGTACGCTGATATTCACTGTTTCAACGACGCCTAAATTCCCTTGACCGCTAAAGTCCGTACGGAAATCAATGGCCGCCGAAAGCTTTTTGTAGCCGTGATTTTTGTGTCCGGCTGCTTTTTCGCTGGCGTGAGTCACGTCGGAATGGGCCGCCTGAACGCTTGGCGGCGACATTTTATGAGCTTGATCAGCCGCCTGAGCGACGGATTCTTGCGCATTCGTGCAGCCGGATAGGGCGAAGACCGCGCCGGTCAATAATGCAATTTTTAGGTCAGTCATATTCTACTCCTTATTGCGCTGAGAAATCATAACAGGCATTGCCGGTGGAAACACCTTGCCGGTTTCGATCATCATATGCATCGATAATATATTTTGTTCCGCCCGCCAAGGTTCCGGTCCAGCTATCAGATTCTGCTGTCGTATTGCGCGCGGCAAATATTGCGGTTCCAGCGCGATAGATAAAGAAATCCGGATTTCGGTTACTCGCCCCCGAAACTCTAGACATCGTCAACGTATAGCTCCCATTTGAGGGCGGTGTAAATTCGAGATAATCGTAGACGCCCAATTTGTTTTCATCGCCAACGTTGATGTTGGAGCAGACCTGAACGGACCCGCCCATCGGCAGTTCCTTATAAACAGGCAAACGCGTAGTAATCGTGCCGTCATTGGTCTCACCAGCGCCGTTTGGCCCTGTCCCGCTAATATCCTGTGCACTTATCAGAGCATCTAGGCCTGGAGCGGTCGCGCTTTGTTGCTTCCGGTACTCATCGGCGAAAAGGAAAATAGTCGTGAAATACGGCGACGAAACGTAATCCTGGGAAATCAATGTTTCATAGATCGGCGCCAATCCGGCCTCGACGTTATCAGCGCCATCCGGCGCGGCGTCATACAGATCATACAATATGGATTGGATTGAGCCTTCGCTATACCAGCCCGCATTTGTATTGTTATTGCGATCAACAGGAATATTGAAACCACCGGCCTGCTGCGCCCCGCCGCTATCGCGCGCGTTCGGGTCGTCCAGTATTATGGCGGCCAGAGCGTAACCAAATCCTTCTCCAAATGCGAGGCGCGGATCAAGACGGTCACCCAGTGAGTGCGGGCCGCCTATTGAATCAGCTCTCGACAATGTGTCTTCGAAATAATGGCCCCATTCATGAACAACCACATGCGGATCATATTCATCGGTATCAACATCTTCATTCCCCAGCAGTGTTATTCTGCCAGTACCGCCTTGATAGAAGGAGCCTTGATTATTGGTTGGAGCCCAATCAACTAGCAGACGAGGAAAGTCCACATCTGGGTCCACAGCTGCGAATTTTGTGACGGTCGTATATAGCGGGTCAAGAATCGCAAAGGGGGCCGCAGACCGTGAGGACGTATAACTCGTCCCGCCCCACCCTGATGGTGCATGTAAGCCGATCGAGGAATCAGCGGTTCCAGAATTCACGGCTTCGCCCGACAGAGCATATTGTCGGTTACCGCTATCAACGATTTTGATATCCCATTTTGCTGTCGCTGTAGAGACGATTTCTGCCAAAATTTGAATTCGCACGGAAGTATTCGGGTCCGTTTCAAAACTGTAATTGCCCACGGCGTCCGTAACCGACGTAACCAAAACATTGTCTGCGTCGTCCAGTAACCGGATCGTCGCGCCGCGAATTGGCTTTCGCTCTGTATTGCCATAATCCAGACCATGGGTATTGGGATTGTGCGGCACAAAATCAAATGTCGCCGTTCCTGAAATCGTGACCTTCGAGGGCGGAGCTGTAACGGTCACAGTGAAAGACTCAGTCACAGTATTTCCGCCGCTGTCTTCAGCTGTCACCGTACAGGTTATTGTTGTATCGGATGTGACGTCAGGGGCCGTAAAAACGCCGTCTGCCCAGGTCCCGCCATTGTCACATGTCACCGTTGGAACAATGGTTTCACCGGAATTATCTGTAATATTGATTGTGTAATTAGCTGTTTGTCCAGAACCAACAGTGAGCGTGCTCCCGCCCGGAAATGAAACCACGGGCGCGGTGGAATCTGGCGCGATAATTGTGAATACCACGGTTTCTGTAGCTGTGTTGCCGCCATCATCCTGCGCTGTAACTGTACACGTCACAGTCGTATCCGTTGAGACGGTCGGCGCGGTGAAAACCCCGTCGACCCAAGTCCCGCCATTATCACATGTCACCGTCACGGCAGGTGCCCCGCGATTGTCATTGGCTGTGACCGTCAGATCGGCTGTCTCGCCGGAACCAACGCTTGTTGACGGCACTGTGACGCTAACGGTCGGATTTGTAATATCCGCGCCTGGCGTGACATTGACGGTCAAGGTCGCCGTACCCGTATTGCCCGCCGCATCTCGCGCCGTCGCCGTACAGACCACAGTAGTATCGACGTCAACGTCCGGAGCCGTGAAGGTCCCGCCCGAATAAAGTCCGCCATTTGTACATGACACGGAGGTTGATGAAACGCCGACATTATCTGTCGCGGAGAGAGCCGATGCGCCGGTACTTCTGCCGCTGACCGACAAAGTGTTCGGTGAAAATGAAACGTTCGGCGGCGTCCTGTCTGTATTGACAGGTGTTGTGGACGAGGATGAAGAACCTCCACCACTACTACAGGCCGCGATGGCAAGCCCTGCCGTTGAGGCCAAAAGCACTTTTGCAACTTTAAACATAATTAAACTCGCGCTATTTGACCCTCTTATACGACACTCAAGGTGAATGATTCACGAACCCCAATAGCAAATATCGTGAATAATTATTAAGGTTTGGCGGTGGCATTCTGCTGATTGACATGTAATGTTCACTATATGTCCGACCCCGATTCCTTTCGTCCGGCACCGCCCCCTCCAGTGGCAGGTTCCATAGCCGCGCAGGCCATGCCGCGACGCATAGCGGGCGATTCTGATTATCTCGAGGGACTCAATCCCGAGCAAAAAGACGCTGTTTTGGCCACAGAAGGCCCGGTTTTGGTACTCGCCGGGGCCGGAACCGGCAAAACACGGGTCCTGACCTGCCGTTTGGCGCACATTCTGTCTTCGGGGCTAGCTTATCCCTCCCAGATTTTATCCGTTACTTTCACAAACAAAGCCGCCCGAGAAATGCGGGAACGGGTGGGTGAATCGATTGGGGCAGCCGTGGAAGGCCTGCCATGGCTTGGGACCTTTCATTCAATAGCGGCTAAAATACTCCGTATTCACGCCGAATTGGTCGACTTAAAATCCAGTTTTACCATATTGGATACGGACGATCAGATCCGCTTGCTGAAACAAGTCATCCAAAGCGAAGGCATAGATGAAAAACGGTGGACCCCCCGCTTTATGGCGACGCTCATTGACGGATGGAAAAACAAAGGGCTTACGCCTGACAAGCTGCCAGCGAAAGAAACGTTCAAGTTCGCCGAAGGCAAAGGCGGAAAAATCTATAAGATTTATCAAGACCGTCTGAAAGTCCTCAACGCTTGTGATTTTGGCGATCTACTGCTGCACAATATTACCATTTTCAACAATCACCGGGACGTGCTCGAAAAATATCATCGAAAGTTCCGCTATATTCTGGTGGACGAGTACCAGGATACGAATGTCTGCCAATATCTCTGGCTGCGGCTCTTGGCTCAAGGCACAGGCAATCTGTGTGTCGTGGGCGATGACGACCAGTCCATTTATGGTTGGCGCGGCGCCGAAGTGGACAACATCCTCAGATTTGAAAAGGACTTCCCCGGCGCCAAAGTCGTGAAGCTCGAACGCAATTACCGTTCGACAGGCCATATTCTCGGCGCGGCCTCAGGCCTAATTTCCGCCAATCAAGATCGCTTAGGCAAGACACTTTGGACCGAAGACGAAGGCGGCGAATTCGTCACCGTAACAGGCGTTTGGGATGCGCCCGCAGAGGCGCGTACCATCGCCAGCGAGATCGAGAACTGGAGAAGCCGAGGGCGCAATTACAATGATGTCGCCGTCCTTGTACGGGCTTCACGGCAAATGCGGTCCTTCGAAGAACGGTTCATCGCTTTGGGATTACCTTACCGGGTCATTGGCGGTCCACGTTTCTTCGAACGACAAGAAATTCGCGACGCCCATGCGTATCTTCGCCTAATTGTGTCCGAGACCGATGATCTCGCCTTTGAGCGGGTCGTGAACGTGCCCAAACGCGGCATTGGACAAACCAGCGTTCAAAAATTGCAGCTGGCCTCGCGGATCATGAAAAGAAGCCTTGAGTATGCAACGGGCGAATTGGTGAAAACCGATGAAATTCGCGGCAAAGCCCGTACGGCCCTCAAAGCCTTCCTACTGGACTTAAAGCGCTGGCGGACGGATCAGCAATCACTCTCCCCGGTGGATTTGGCGGAACGTATCCTTGACGAATCCGGCTACACGCAGATGTGGCGCGATAATAAAGATGCAAAATCCCAAGGCCGGTTGGAAAACTTGAAGGAACTCATGCAGGCCATCAGCGAGTTTGATACGCTGCCCGCTTACCTAGAGCATGTTTCTCTTGTCCTCGACATCGATTCCGGGCCGCAAGAAGACGAAGTCTCACTGATGACCTTGCATGCCGCCAAGGGGTTGGAGTTTCCGCTTGTGTTTCTTCCCGGCTGGGAGGAAGGGGTCTTCCCGTCGCAAAAATCCTTGGACGAAAACGGCATGGCCGGCCTCGAGGAAGAACGCCGTCTGGCCTATGTTGGCCTAACCCGCGCCCGGGAACGAGCCAAGATTTACTTCGCCGCCAATCGACAGGTTTATGGCTCCTGGCAATCTAGTATCCCATCCCGCTTTATCGATGAACTACCGCCCAAACATGTCACCGCGGAATCTGACACCGGATATTATGACCACCGAGGCTATGCGGAAGAAGTCTCCGAGGGCTTTGTGGCCTCGTTTGACCGGCAACGCAGCTCTCCTGGATGGCGCCGCTATGAGCAAAGAAAAAACTCACCGCCGACTATTAACGCAACAGCCCGAAGAAAACCCGTCAAAGACGCAAACAGTAATTTCTCTGTTGGCGAACGTATCTTTCATCAAAAATTCGGGTATGGAACGATAAAATCCGTGGACGGGTCAAAACTGACTGTCACTTTTGAGAAAGCGGGCGAGAAGAAAGTTCTCGAAGGATTTGTGGAGAAAATTTAGACCATGTGGCGGTTCGTCCTTATATTTATTGCGGTTTTATTGTCGGCCTGTGCGTCGACGAAAAACGATCTCGCTATTTTGCAGATCAATTCTTTGGCGAGCGAAAATGAGAATGATGGCCACTTCAAAGGACTGGAGGCCTTGGCTAATAATGCCAATGCGGAACAAACCAAGCGGATCAATATATTTTATCTTCACGGGATTGGCCGAACCGAAGACCCAAAAGAACCCCCGCTAGGCCGGACATTTATACGGGGCGTCGCCAATGCTTATGGCCTGGAAATCGAAGGCAATACTCTGGCCTCTCGATGCGGCATTAAATCTGACGGTGAAACCGAAACCCGGAGCGAATTTATCGAAATTACCGCTGGCGAGACGGTGACCTATTACACGGTTGTTCCCGGGGTGCAATTATCGCTCGACCGCCTTGTCTGTATGGACCGTCAAGTTCTTAGGGTCAGGCCGGATCTAGAGTACATCGTATATAGGATTTTCTGGGATGAGTTTTTCTGGAACTCCATTCAAATGGCCCATGTGGGGCAAGATGACGGTGAAGGCGAAGTCACACTGCTGGCGGATTTGCGGCGCAAATATAATCGACGCCTGAAGGACCAGATGGTAAATTTCGGATTTTCCGATGCGATCATGTATCTAGGCCCCGCTGGACAACAGATCCGCGACGCCATTCGTGGCGCTATGTGTTCTGCCGCGCTAGATGCGGAAGGCTACAGCTTTGCCAAACAAGGAAATTCCATCTCCGCACAACGGGCTTGTAGTCAAGCCTCCGACCAATTTGGGCAAGCTAATCAATTCGCATTTATTAGTGAGAGCCTGGGGAGTAAAATTACATTTGACCTCATGAGAGAGGCGCTGACAGATGGACGCAAAACCATAATCGACAAAATGATCGCTGGCAGTGAAATCTACATGATGGCCAATCAACTGGCCCTTTTATCTTTGGGTGACTTGTCGGCAGATCCGGTCAAACCGGCTTACAATGCCCCTGATGCCCCGCGCCCGCGGATCGTCGCCTTGTCAGAGGTCAATGATTTTCTAACCTATGAAATCAATCCATTTTTTGAAAATCTCTGGGCGCAGCGGATAAACGCGGCAGACAACTCCAAACTAGATGCGGCCAGCCGTGCAACAATTAGCCAAACCTTGGGCTTTGATTTTGTCGACATTCGCGTTGAGTTTGCCGATCCCATTGTAAGCGTCTTCAAGGATTTTGTTGATCCGATCCAAGCGCACGCCAAACATGTAGCCGAGCCGGGAATTATTCAGCTTATGCTTTGCGGTGCTATGGCCGGAAAGCAAAGTATGGGCGCCTGCCTGGCAGCAGATGATGAAACGCCGGAAGATGAGGAGACGTGATCTCTCATCCGCCTTACGCATTATACATTCGCGGACCTCAAAAGCAGATTTTTGAATTAGCAGATGCCCTTGGATTTGACGCGCCCATGGAGGCCCTCGCCCTTTCAATTTTTGAAGACGACCCGCAAGGCGCGATCTATCATTTGCAGGCACTTTATCCGACTGAAGAAATGGCAAGTTCAACCTTGCGCCGTCTAGACCTCAGTCCTGATCTAGAGGCTTTTGTCTCGCAATTACCCGACGAAGACTGGGTCACTAAAAGCCAAAAGGGGCTCCCCCCTGTCGAGGCTGGACGGTTTTGGATTTACGGCGCGCATGACCGCTCCAAAACCCCTGCTGAATGTCCTTGGCCAATCCATATTGAGGCTGGCCCTGCTTTCGGAACGGGGCATCACGGGACGACCAAAGGCTGCCTGATCATTTTTGATGACATGCTCAGGGCCGGTGAGAAATTTGAAACCATTTTGGACTTGGGATGCGGCGCAGGTACGCTGGCTATTGCGGCCGCTATGGCGCTGGGCATACCCGTTGAAGCCAGCGATATCGATCCCGATGCTGTGACCGTGACCTTGGACAACGCCAAACAAAACAATGTTGATGACAAAATAAAGGCCTTCCAAGCCGACGGGTTTGATAGTGACCACCTGGCAGGGAAAACATACGATTTGATTTTTGCGAATATTCTCGCAGGGCCGCTCATGGGCCTGGCACCAGAGATATCCCGCGCCCTAAAGCCCGGAGCCAAGGTTATTTTATCCGGAATTCTGGATGAACTCGCCGATAAGGTTGCGGCCAAATTCGAAGCCGAAAACATTTCCATAAAAAAAGGTCCGTCCCTGTCGGGATGGACCTCGCTTAAAGGGGAAAAAAGGACGTCTTAGATTGCGCGATTTGAGCGACGAGCGCGGCGCACATTGCGTTTAGCCAGAAGTGAGCTCACCAAAAAGTGGCGTTGGTCTGATCGACCTTCAAAGGGCGTCTTGAAAGCCTGCTCAACGTTTTGCGTAAATCCACGTCCGTTGAATTGATGTGTCATTGCTTATCTCCATTGTGACGAGGCGGATATGGTTACTTTTGCAATGAATTAGAACCGCCAACTGTGCCGTAGGAGCTATGCGTATCTGCATGTCGGGTAAGGAAGCCTTAAGACTTTCGGCCCGCGCCCCGCCCCTTGGCGAGGGCTTTGATGATGCCTCTGAATGTCCGGACTTCTTGTTCAGTCAAATTGGCCCGCGTAAATGGCGCACGGATATTACGGCTCATGAGATCTTTCTTGGCGGCCGGAAAAAAGAACCCCGCCTTTTCAAGTTCGTCTTCCAGATGTTCGAACATGCGCACGAGGTCTTCCCTACTCGCGGCCTCTGATGGCGCCCGGTCAAATACGACAGGCGGCGCCGTGCCCTCAGCAGACTTCCATATATAGCCAAATACGCCCACGGCCTGCGCCAAGTTTAAAGACTGAAACGCTGGATTTATAGGATAGGTGAGTATCTGATTGCAGAGCACCACATCTTCGTTTTTAAGACCGGCCTTTTCAGGGCCAAACAATATACCGGTTTTGGTCCCGGAGGCTTCATGAGCCTGCAGGATTGCGCCCACATCTCCGGTACCAATGACCGGGATTTCCAGCTCCCGGCGGCGAGCTGTGGCCGCCAAAACAAAGGACAAATCGGCAACAGCTTCTGAGGTGGTTTCATAGACCTTAGCGCTTTGCAAAACAGACGTGGCACCCGCCGCTGTGGCCTCACTGGCGGGATTGGGCCAGCCGTCCCGAGGCGCGACCAAGCGCAAATCCGTCAGACCGAAATTGAGCATAGCCCGGGCCGCGGCGCCGATATTCTCGCCAAGCTGTGGATTCACCAATATAACCGCCGGGCAAACCCCTTCATCGGCCTGTACTCTTCCCAGCTGATCTTTGACGCTTCCGCCCATATTGGCTCTTCCCTATTTCCGGCATGTCTGTTAAAC
>CALDSY010000197.1 GCA_937924355.1 uncultured Caulobacterales bacterium | reverse complement strand
TTGCATGGTTTCCGGAGCGCCCTGCGCGTGCATCAGAATAAGGGGGCAATCCAGCTTAACTGCCATATCGATCGCATCATCAGCATAGGTCAGAGCCGACACATCGTTCCAGATATGAGCGCCTGCCTTAATAGCCTTTTGGGCGACTTTGGGCTTTCGGGTATCAATGGAAATTTGCGCCTTGATATCTTTCTTGGCCCAGTCCTTGGCAAGTTTTTCGATGATTGGCACCGTGCGCTTAATCTCTTCTTTCAAAGATACGGTTTTCGCGCCCGGACGTGTGCTTTCACCACCGATATCGATAATATCCGCGCCGGCCGCCACCATGGCATTGGCGGCTTTAACTGCAGCCGCAACGGTTTTTACCTTGCCACCGTCGGAAAAACTGTCCGGCGTGACGTTGAGAATCCCCATGATTTTAGGACGCACAAATGTCATGATTTCAACTTCCCCATATCCCGCCTCTAAACGAGGCGGGTCGGGAATTCAATAGAGGCTATGACTAGCTTTCCGGTTGCGGCTTTCCAATAACGGGACCGCTTGTGGTCGGAACCGCTGACAATGTCGGGCGTCCATGAGACTCAGGACGCTTGGGTTTGATCTGATCTTCCAGGAGATTTTTGATCTCGTCTCCGGTCAATGTTTCATATTCCAGCAGCGCTTCGGCCAAAGCCACCCAATCCTTCTTTTTCTTTTTCAGGATTTTCACGGCCGTTTCATGGGCCTCTGTGACAAAGCGTTTGATCTCTGCCTCGATCAAAGCAGCGGTTTCAGGCGAGATGGAAGACCCGCGTCCAATTCCGGGATGGAAACTGTTACTATCCGTATTTTTATAGGCAATGGGGCCAACTTCATCAGATAGTCCCCATTCGGTGACCATAGCCGTGGCGATACGGGTGACCTGTTCAATATCACTGGACGCGCCAGAGGTAACTTTGTCATATCCGAATTTCAGTTCCTCGGCCGCGCGGCCGCCCATGGCCATGGCCATGCGAGCGATCATTTCCTGACGGCTTTGAGAAATTTGGTCCCGCTCTGGCAGGTATTGCACCATGCCCAGCGCTCGGCCACGCGGAATAATCGTTGCCTTATGAATGGGCAAAGACCCTTCCATGTTAAGACCGACAATGGCGTGACCTGCCTCATGATAAGCGGTCATTTGTTTTTCTTCTTCACTCATGGCGAGTGTTCGGCGTTCTGCGCCCATCATGACTTTGTCACGGGCGTCTTCGAACTCGCGCATGGAAATCTTGCGTTTATTGCGCCGAGCCGCCCAAAGGGCTGCTTCGTTGACCAGATTGGCCAGATCCGCACCGGAGAACCCCGGTGTCCCGCGGGCAATATATTTTACGTCTATGTCAGAGGCCATAGGCTTACCGCGCATATGGACCTGCAAGATTTTCTCCCGGCCTTGAATATCCGGATAAGGCACTTCGATTTGACGGTCAAAACGACCCGGACGCAGTAGAGCCTTGTCCAGAACATCGGGACGGTTCGTGGCGGCGATAATGATCACGCCTTCCTTGCCGTCAAAGCCGTCCATTTCCACCAGCAGCTGGTTGAGTGTCTGTTCACGTTCTTCGTGACCGCCCGATGTGCCAACACCCCGGTGACGGCCCACCGCGTCGATCTCGTCAATAAAGATAATACACGGCGCGTTCTTGCGGGCATCTGCGAACATATCCCGCACCCGAGAGGCACCTACACCCACAAACATTTCGACAAAATCCGAACCGGAAATCGTGAAGAATGGCACGCCGGCCTCACCAGCCACAGCCCGAGCCAGCAATGTCTTACCTGTACCCGGAGGGCCTACGAGCAGCGCACCGGTTGGGATTTTAGCGCCCAGACGCGTAAATTTGGTTGGGTCGCGTAAAAATTCGACGACTTCCTTGAGATCTTCCTTGGCGCTTTCCACACCGGCCACATCATCAAAGGTCACTTTGCCAGCAGGCTCGTTCAGCAATTTGGCACGAGATTTACCAAAACTCATAGCGCCGCCGCGGCCGCCGCCCTGCATAGAGCGCATAAACATCAGGGTAATCCCAATAATCACGATGAGCGGCAGTAAGCCAAACAAGATGTCGATCATACGGTTATTCTTTGGCACTTTACCGAAGCTGACCGGTACATCGGCATCCATCAAAATATCGCGCGGTTGCTCGAAATTATAGCGGCCAATATCCACACGGAACTTTCGCCCGTCCTTCAGATCACCGGTTATAATCGCATTGTCATTATCGATTTTGGCGTTCGTCACCTCACCGGCTTCGACCTTGTCGACTAACTCAGAGTAAATCAGTTCGTTTTCGCTCGGACCCTGTATGGAGCCCTGCGACACGGAAATCATCATCACAAACATGGTGATGACCAAAGCCCACATTGCCAAATTCCGCATATTTGTATTCATGTCTTTGTCCTTTTGGCCGGCAGGACGCCAGCATTAAGTGAGTTATAGCATATAGGCATTGTCTTAATAAAGTTAAGACCTTGTCGCAGGTTCTCACTGAAAATTTATTGTATATTTTATATACGTACAAAACCCTGTAATCGGTTCTCTACGAGACAGGTAAAATAGCCCGCATCTCTATTCTCAAAAATCGACGCCAGAAGTTTGCCATCTTTATCCATGATATAAGGCATAGTCTGATCAAACCGGACCTTCCCAGGTTTTGACCTTCCAACGTGTTTTATAACGCGCTGGTGCTCAACAACCGTATTAGCGTTTTTTAAAAGGTTATCGATAGTTTGAACATTTAGGGGCGCGCCTTTTGAAACAATATTGAAACGACCGCCCCAGACAGAATGCTGCCCGGTTTGCACATGAACATTTTCCATGGCCGGAACATTATTCCGCCCATAATATGGTCCTGGATCAGGGCCGACCAAAAACACGTTTCCCTCTCGACGTACCCGAGCGCCGCCTAAAGTCAGGCCATTATTTGTCGGATGTTTTGCGAATTCTATGACGCGCTCGAGCCTTTTTGCAGAAATAGGTTTGTCTTTCCCGCCTGCTGCCAGGAGTAGATATTCCCAGGCTTTACTGGTCAGAGGGCCCGATACGGTTGCGATCCCATTGTCATCAATCTGGACAAATTTTTCATATTGCTGCGCAATGTAATGTTTTTCTTTTACGATGCCTTCCCGCAAGTCTTTGGCCGCCATCAGCAATTCTCGAGACATACGTGGTCTTTCAGAAAGATAATGTCTAATGCGGACCCGGTCGAAAACTTCGTCGCGATTGCTTGGATCTTCCGTCCAGATGAGGTTATTGCGGCGATTATAATGCCTCAGCTTATCCCGGCTGACCCGCAGTAGAGGGCGAACAATGGTCACCTCGGCCAGCTCCGGCCAGACGGGCGCATAGGAGTATTCTGCCATGCCGGCGGCGCCGCGCCAGCCCGTGTTTTTTTCATAGCGCATAAAAAGCGTTTCGGTCTGATCATCCTGGGTATGGCCCGTGAGCAAGTAACGAATGTTTTCATCACGGCAAACCTGCCCCATTAAACCATACCGCCCCCGGCGCGCTTTTTCCTGTAGGCCTGTGGTTGGGTTGTCGTGGTCCCACGTTAGAATGAGGGCTTGAAGCCCAAGGCTCCGGGCAAGTTTTTGCGCCTGCTTGGCTTCGGTCGCTGAGCCGGCTCTTAAGGCATGGTCGACGATCAAGACCAATGGCTTGGGTTTTAGGTTTTTGCAAATATGCACAAGCGCCGTGCTGTCC
>CALDSY010000196.1 GCA_937924355.1 uncultured Caulobacterales bacterium | reverse complement strand
ATTTCGACGCCCAATTTTTCACATTGGGCAAGCCTCCAATCAATTATACCAACCATGTCGCGACGTCGTTTTGACATGGCCGTTAGTATAACTTGGCCACCGGCATTAGGCGCGGCCTCCATGACGAGGACGGAGTGCCCGCGTTCACCGGCCACGCGCGCCGCTTCAAGACCGGCTGGGCCCGCCCCTATGATGACGATTGATTTCTTTTGGTTCGCTTTTTCAATATGATGGGGTAGATCCAGTTCCCGACTTGTCGAAGGGTTATGAATGCACAGTGCGGCAGCGCCTTGATAAATCCGATCAAGACAATAAGTTGCCCCGACACAGGGCCTGATGTCCTCTTCTTCGCCCTTTAGAATTTTTTGAACGATATGCGGGTCGGCGATATGCGCCCGCGTCATGCCAACCATATCCAGTTGACCGGTAGCAATCGCGTGACGGGCCGACGCCACATCCGCAATTTTCGCCGCGTGAAAAATCGGTAGATTGACCTTTGATTTAATCTTTCCAGCAAAATCAAGGTGAGGTGAACTTTTCATACCCTGAACCGGAATGACGTCGGTCAAAGCGGCATCCGTATGGATGCGGCCCCTTATGATATTCAGAAAATCGATCTGCCCACTGTCTTCTAGGCTTTTAGCAATGGCAAGGCCTTCCGATTCGCTCAGGCCGCCTTGCTGAACTTCATCCGCGACCATTCGAATGCCAAGAATAAAGCCGGTGCCGATGCGATCTCTGATCGCCTTTATGACCCGCCGCAAAAAGCGTGTACGGTTTTCCAGCGATCCACCATATTCATTTTTTAGTTCATTGGTGAGCGGCGACCAGAATTGATCCATCAAATGACCATAGGCCTCCAATTCAATACCGTCGACCCCGCCTGCTTTCATGCGTTCTGCAGCATCAGCGTAGTTTGACACAATGCGATCTATATCCCAATCCTCGATAAGCTTAGTGCTAGCCATATGAGCGGGCTCCCGGCGACGAGTCGGCGCTAAAGACGGCAGCCAATCCCCTTTATCCCAAGACGTTCGCCGTCCTAAATGACTCAGCTGAATCATAACCGCGCAATCATGTTCGTGAATTTCATCGGTCAAGGCTTTTAGCCAAGGCACGACTTCATCTTTATAGGCCAACAGATTGTTAAAAGCCGGCGGGCTATCACGCGCAACCGAAGCAGAGCCTGCTGTCATAGTCATGGCAATTCCGGCCTTGGCGCGCTCTACATGATAGGCGCGGTATCGTTCTTTTGGCAGCCCGTCTTCCGCATATCCCGGCTCATGACTGGTAATCATGATCCGGTTTTTCAAGGTCAAATGCTTTAACTGAAATGGCTGAAATAAGGGATCGTTTGGCCTGTCGATATTAAGCGCCTTTCCCATCAATACCACCGCTCTTCAATGTCCATTTTCCGCTTGGCCATAAAATCCAGAAGGGCACCATCTATGTCGGGATCCAGCTCCGGTTTGACGTCTTCGTAATCAGTTAAAAGCTGGTTCCAGCGTTCATAAGCGCGGCGTTCTGTATCTTTGGAGCCGTCTTCTTCCCATTGCTCAAAACTTTTGCTGTCCGACATGGTGGCGTCGTAATAGGCGGTTTCGTAATTGGTCATGGTATGAGCGGAGCCTAGGAAATGACCGCCGGGCTCAACATCATCATAAGCGGACTTACCTAGATTATTATCGTCCATAGGCAGACCGCGCAGCATGACCTCATAGCCCCCTAGCCTGTCCGCATCGATGATCAACTTCTCATAACCCGCGCATAGACCGCCTTCGAGCCAACCAGCGGCATGAAGCACGAGATTGGCGCCTCCAAGAACGGTAGAGAGCATGGAGTCGGCGCTCTCTGCGGCGGCTTGTGCATCCGAAACTTTAGATGCCGTCAGCGAACCGCCGCAACGCATTGGCACACCCAGACGCCGGGCGAGCTGCCCGATGACCAGATTGGACATGACAGGTTCCGGCGTTCCAAACGTCGGCGCGCCGGATTTGAGGCTCATAGATGACAGGAAATTTCCAAGGACAAATGGCGCGCCGGGCCGCACAAGCTGAGAGAACGCGCCGCACATCATGGCTTCGGCGAAAGCCTGTGCGATAGACGCCGACGTCGTTACGGGTCCCATAGCACCGCCCAGAATAAAGGGCGCAACCACAATTCCCTGATTAGCACCGCAATAGACTTGAATGGCTTCGGTTACGACACGATCCACAAGCAAGGGTGAATTGGTGTTCACATTGCCCATGATAACGCAATTCTCGTCCATAAACTCTTTGCCATAGAGAAGCCGTGCAATATCAACACTGTCCTGCGCGCGGGATTTTTCTGTGATGGCCCCAAAGAATGGCTTGTCCGAATATTTCATATGGGCGTAGCAAATATCTAAATGGCGATGGGTGACGGGAATGTCGCAAGGCTCACACGGCACATGACCACCATGATGGAGGCTTGGTAACATATAGGTCAGTTTAACGAAGTTTTGCAGGTCTTCGATTGTTCCGTAACGCCGCCCTTTTTCCAGATCTCGGACAAAGGGAGGGCCGTAAACAGTGACAAAGATTACATTCTTACCACCAATTTTTACTGACCGCGCAGGGTTGCGTGAATGCTGTGTAAATTCTGTCGGGGCGGTCTGGCAAAGCTCCCGGATCATGCCCTTGGGCGCACGCACGCGGGTCCCGTCTACATCTGCCCCTGCCTTTTTCCAAATCTCAAGCGCAACCGGGTCATCGCGAAATTCCAGCCCGACCTCCTGAATAATCCAATCCGCTTGATCTTCGAGCCGGACAATATTCTCTTCGTCTAGAAAAGCATAAAAGGGGATTTCACGTTTGATATAGGCGGGCGCGGACATTGCCGAAGATTTTTCACCTCGAGCTCGCGAGGCACGGCGACGTGAGCGACGTTCCGACATAATCTCCCCTAGACTTCGCTCAAGGTTTGCCACGAAATTTTGGAGGCGTCACGCGCTGATTTGCGCTCATAAGCTTTTGGGACTTGCCCAATAAATTTCCCTAATGCTGAATTTTTAATTTTCAGTTTTCCCATTTTTACGCAATATCAAAGTGAAGACTCGCGTGCATGGAGGCCTAATGACCGCGACCATGACAGAAATTATGCCCGACCAGTCCACAGGCGGCCTAACGATTAGTGGCATGACCTTGCACCCGCTTTGGTTGCGTGAACGTGTGACAGAGCCAGAAAGTCTTGATCATATTTCCAATCAACGCCTTTATGAGCATTCTGATCTGGATACAGATATTAGAATCGTTTCCGCCACTATTGGCGACAACTCACAACACCTAAATGTATGTTTTTCAGACGGTTACAAGGCCGTTTTTAATTTTGAATCACTAACCAAAGAGTTAGGATTGTCGCAAAATCCCGAGGCCATCCCGCTCCCTCAAAGCTGGACCGCAGATCTGGACTTTCAACGATTTGATTGGGCGGAGCTGAACGATCCAGACGCTATGAAAACTATGCTGACGACATATTTTGAGAACGCCTTTTGTATAATGGACAATGTGCCTTCCGAATTGGACAGTCTGAAAGACCACGCACGGCGGTTCGGCTTTATCCGGGTTACGAATTTCGGCGAACTCTTTAATGTCGAGACAAAGCCCCTAGCTTCCGATGTTGCTTATACGGACTCGGAACTCGCTTCGCATACCGACAACCCTTACCGCCTGCCTGTCCCCGGCATACAATATCTGCACTGCCTGACCAATGAGGTGGACGGCGGATTATCCACATTAGTCGACGGCATGGCCGTGGCCGAAGCTATCGCCAATGACAATCAAGACTGGGCCGATATCCTTGAAAACGTGCCCGTTCGCTTTCGCTACGAAGGTCCAACAGGAATCTATGAGGATACGGCGCCCCTTATTTCGCGAGATCATCGCGGGCTCGTCAACCACATACGCTTTAGTTCCCGCGTCGATTTTGTGCCGGCTCTGGAGCCCGAAAAATTGACCCTATTTTACAATGCCCGTCGACGGATGCATCAGCTCTGTAATGATCCAGCCTTTAAGATAAAATTCCCGTTCAAACGCGGTACACTGTTGATGATGAATAATTATCGGCTGTTTCACGGACGCACGGCTTTTGACGGCAAACAAGGCCATCGACATTTACAAGGTTGCTATATAGACCATGACGGCCCCCAATGCCTTTACCGAATGCTGGCCAATGGTCACCCGGAAACCCATATTATGAGCGAAGATCAATGAAGACTGTCTCTTTTACCAAAATGTCTGATGGCACAGAGGCTGATTACGCTTTTCTCGCCGAGCATGAGGCTGAATATGCCAAACAGCTCCCGGACCGGATTATGAAGGCCCTTGAAGGTCTTCGAAACTCATTAGCGGGATACAAGATCGACCGTCTGGAGCACAGCCTGCAATCGGCGACAAGGGCTGAAAAAGACGGCGCTGATGTGGACTGGATTGTCTCGGCGCTAATTCATGATCTTGGCGATGATCTGGCGCCGTTTAATCACGATAGCCTCGCGGCCAATATTATCCGTCCCTTTGTGCGCGAGGAATGTTCCTGGGTTGTGCAGCATCACGGAATTTTCCAATATAAATATTATGCTGACAAAGTTGGATTAGACCCAGATGCGCGGGATAAATTCAAAGAAAATCCATATTTCGACTCAGCTATAAAATTCTGCGAGCGCTGGGATCAGACGTCATTTGATCCGGAATACGACACCTATGAGCTCGAGCATTTCCGCCCTATGGTGGAGGAAGTTTTTACGCGAAAGGCTTGGGATCCGGCGGTCACAGGCGTCAGCGCTTAAACCCGGCTTATCGCAAACTCTTAGACTTTCTAATCCGCCTATCGAGAGCTACAAAACCTGCTATGGTGCCTCATGCGCTACAATGCTCTGCAAATTTTAAAACAAGGCCTGACGGGTCATAAAGGCTGGAAACAGGCCTGGCGCAAAGCCGAACCCAAGCAGGAATATGATATCCTCATTGTTGGCGGTGGCGGTCACGGATTGGCGACAGCTTATTATCTGGCCAAGCAATTTGATCAAAAACGTATCGCTGTTGTCGAAAAGGGCTGGATTGGCGGCGGCAATGTGGGCCGCAACACAACGATTATTCGATCCAACTACCTGCTCCACGAGAATGAAGGGTTTTACGAATTCTCGCTAAAGCTCTGGGAGAATCAAGAACAGGATTTCAATTACAACTCCATGGTTTCGCAGCGCGGGATTATCAATCTGTTCCATTCTGACCCCCAGCGCGATGCTTATGTCCGGCGAGGAAACGCTATGGCCCTTAATGGCGCCGATCCTGTTTTGCTGGGTCAAGATGCTCTACGCAAGAAATGCCCGTTCCTGAATTTTGACAATGCCCGCTTCCCTATTAACGGTGGTCTCTGGCAGCCCCGCGGCGGAACCGTTCGCCATGATGCCGTTGCCTGGGGCTATGCGCGCGGTGCTGACATGCGTGGGGTGGATATAATTGAAAACTGCGAAGTTACCGGGTTTCTGATCGATCAAGGCGTTTGCTCGGGCGTTGAAACAACACGCGGCACGATCAAAGCTAACAAAATCGGCGTGGCCGTAGCGGGCTCTTCGTCTCGTGTGATGGCCATGGCCGGGATGCGCCTGCCAATGGAAAGCCACGTTCTGCAGGCCTTTGTCTCTGAAGGACTAAAACCCATTATCCCCGGCGTCATCACTTATGGCGCCGGGCACTTTTATGTCAGCCAGTCCGACAAGGGCGGGCTTGTTTTTGGTGGCGACATAGACGGTTACAATTCATATGCACAGCGCGGCAATCTACCCGTCGTCGAAGATGTCTGCGAAGGCGGCGTTTCGCTAATGCCGATGATCGGCAAAGCGCGGGTTTTACGGATGTGGGGCGGAATTATGGATATGTCCATGGATGGTTCGCCAATCATCGACAAGACTCATTTGGACGGCCTCTATTTCAATGGCGGTTGGTGTTATGGTGGATTCAAAGCCACGCCAGCATCTGGCTATTGTTTTGCACAACTCATCGCGACGGATACGCCCCATGAGACGGCTAAAGCCATGCGAATGGATCGGTTCTCACGCGGCCTGATGATCGATGAAAAGGGACAAGGCGCTCAACCTAATTTACATTGAGGAAGCGCATTCAGCCAATCGCTGAACACCGTCGTTAATGTCTTTGGCGGCGATTGATGTATATCCCAAACGGAATTGGTTATAGGGGCGCCCCGGTAACATAAAATGGATATTGCCCGGCTCAATTAGGACCTCATGTTTTTGACAAATCCTAGCTAGCTCTCTGGCATCTAACCCGTCAGGCCCGGTTATCCAGACCGATGACCCGCCATTATTCTCGGCCACGGACCAATCAGGCAGATGTTGCGCCAGGCTTTCCAGCAAAATCCGTCTCTTATTCTTGTTGGCTCTCACCAGCACCCGAAGCAAGCTTTCATGATGACCGCGAGACAGGAAATAGGCGGCGGCTCGTTGGTTGTTGGCCGGCGGATGACGCATAATCAAACGACGCAACGCCCTGGCCTCCCGGATAAATTCGGGAGAACCAACTAAATAACCAAGACGCAATCCGGGGGCCAATGTTTTTGACAAACTACCGATATAAATTACACGCCCATTCTTAGCTTCACTCATCATGGCCGGGAGCGGCGCCCCCAAGTAATTGGTCTCGGCTTCGTAATCATCTTCTAGAATGAAGAAATCATTTTCTTCAGCAGCCTGTAGGAGCTTCTGCCGCCGTAGTCTGGGCATGGTTACCGTCGTCGGGCTTTGGTGGCCGGGCGTAGCGAAGACCACATCACATTGCTTGAGTTTTGGCGAAAGCTTTAATCCTTTACCGTCAATCGGCAGGGCTTGAATATTATCCGTAAAGAGCTGCGCAATGTTACGCGCATCCGGATAGCCCGGCTCTTCAATACCAAATGTTTTTTCGCGGTTCAGCAATAGTCTAAGCGCTATATATAATGCGTTTTGTGCGCCGACTGTCACGAGGATTTGCGACTCGTCTACCCACAAACCTCGTCTTGGGAGGATACGTTGGCGGATTTGCGCGACCAATAAGGGATCATCTCTGTCGATTAGATCCTGAGACCAGTCATTGATTTCTCTTACGCCGACGGCATCCCGCCAACATTTGCGCCAGTGTTGCACAGGAAAAATTTCAGGATCCAGCTGTCCGTAGACAAAGCAAAATTTGTAATCTCGCCAGTTAGAAGGCTTTACGATATTGCGCGCCTTACTGGCTTGAAGAACAAGTTTGTCTGACCAATCAAAACTCTCTGACGGCGATCCAAGATTTTCATTTGCCTTTTGATCTACCCTGACAATGTTTTCGATAACTTCGGGATTGACGTAATAGCCGCTCCGTTCCCGCGCCTTTAGATAGCCATCCTCAACTAGGGCTGAATAGGCCAGAACAACTGTGTTTCGAGATATTTCAAGCTGTTGCGCCATACGCCGACTGGCGGGCATGACTGTATTTGGGGCCAAACGCCCTTCTACAATTGCCAAGGATATATTATCCTTTAATTGCCTTTGCAGGCTCCTGGGCGAGGCCCGGTCGAGTTCCATCCAAAAATCCACTGGACCCATCTTATCATTACTTTTGGCCCTAACGATAGACATTTTAAAAATATTATATTTTTTAAGATTGGGGGGGAAACTGGACGGAGAGCCAGCTCCCGAAGCAGCGTAGCCGTGAGGGGAAAATGGTACTGTCTAATCGCCCAGATCCGGATGTTGTTGAGGTCGATCGGCAATCTGTCTGGCATCACCTAACTCAACATAAAGCCTTTGAAACCAAGGACCCTATGGTCATTGTCAAAGGCATCGGTATGATTTTAACCGACGCCAATGGTAAGGACTATCTTGATGCGACTTCAGGCGGTGTTTGGTCTGTTAATGTGGGTTTCGGTCGAGAGTCTATTTCTAAAGCGGTGGCCGACCAACTTACCAAGATGTGTTATTACGCCGGAACGGCAGGAACTGAACCGGGTGCCATCTTCGCCGGAAAGCTCCTCGAAAAAATGCCAGGCATGGGGAGAGTCTATTATTCCAATTCTGGCTCAGAGGCCAATGAAAAGGGCTATAAAATGGTCCGCCAACTCGCCCATATCGAGGGCGACGGCAAGAAACATAAAATCATTTATCGTAACCGCGACTATCACGGCACAACTATCGCCGCTCTTAGTTCAACCGGACAGGAACAGCGCAAGGCTGATTACGGCCCCTTCGTGCCAGGCTTCGTTGAAATGCCCCATTGCTGCTCCTACCGCTCACCGCTCAATGATGGCACAGATGAATTTGGCATCCGCGCCGCCAATGAATTAGAGCGCGTGATCCTCGAGGAAGGCCCTGACACAGTTGGGTCTGTCGTCTTGGAACCTATTACAGCGGGTGGTGGGGTGATTGTACCGCCGAAAGGGTATTATCCGCGCATTCAAGAAATCTGCCGCCAATATGGCGTTCTTCTGCATATGGATGAAGTCGTCTGCGGCTTTGGGCGCACAGGCAAATGGTTCGGTTATGAACATTTTGGCATTGAGCCAGATATCGTCACCATGGCGAAGGGTACAGCCAGTGGTTACGCTGCCCTCTCCTGCACGGTAACAACCGAAGAACTGTTTGATCGGTTCAAAGCCGACGCGGGCAATAAGATGAGCTATTTCCGCGACATTAGCACTTTCGGCGGATGTACCGGCGGGCCGGCGGCTGCTATCGAAGCGCTACGAATTGTCGAACAAGAGAAGCTGGTCGAAAATGTTGCTAAGATGGAGTCTTACATCATGGACGGTTTGCGCGGCCTCAAAGACAAGCACGAAATCATCGGCGATGTACGGGGCAAAGGATTCCTAAACGGCCTGGAGTTGGTCAAAGACCGTGAGACCAAAGAGCCTGTTGATGAAAGCTATGTTATGGCCGTGGCCGGACAATGCATGCAAGACGGACTCATGATCGGTCGTACTAATCGTAGCTTTGCCAATTTAAACAACACAATTTGTCTCGCTCCTGCGCTGATTGCAGGCAAAAGCGAGATTGACGACATTGTCGATATTCTCGACAAGGCTTTGGAAAAAGTCGCACAAAAACACTCTTAGATTAATCTTCAAAACAGGAAAACACTCATGACAAAAATGACAACAGAAGAAGCCTTTGTAAAAGTCTTGCAAATGCATGGCATCGAACATGCGTTCGGGATTATTGGCTCTGCCATGATGCCCGTCTCCGACCTGTTCCCGGCAGCCGGGATCAAATTTTGGGACGTTGCTCATGAGTGTAATGGCGGAATGATGGCCGACGGCTTCACACGCGCGTCTGGCAAGATGTCTATGGCGATTGCTCAGAACGGCCCAGGTATCACCAATTTCCTGACGCCGATCATCACCGCCTATTGGAACCACACACCCCTGCTCTTGGTGACGCCGCAGGCCGGTAACAATACAATGGGCCAAGGCGGCTTTCAAGAAATTCCGCAAATGCGCATGTTCGCCGATTGCGTTTGCTATCAAGAAGAGGTTTTGGACCCAACACGCATCGCCGAAGTTCTCAACCGCGTTATTATGCGCGCACATCAATTCAGCGCCCCGGCGCAAATCAACGTGCCGCGTAACTTCTGGACTCAGGTCATCGACATAGAACTTCCGCAAGTTGTCAAACTCGAGCGTCCATCGGGCGGACGTCAGGCCATCGCCGAAGCGGCTGAGCTTTTATCCAGCGCAAAATTCCCCGTCATGCTGAACGGTGCAGGTGTGGTTTTGGGCGGCGCCATCGAAGCGTCACAGGCTCTGGCTGAACGCCTCGATTCCCCTGTTTGTCTGGGTTATCAACATAATGATGCCTTCCCTGGTTCTCACCCTCTTTGCGTGGGACCTTTGGGTTATAACGGATCAAAGGCCGCGATGGAGCTTATCTCAAAAGCGGACGTGGTTCTGGCGCTTGGTACACGTCTCAATCCGTTCTCCACCTTGCCGGGATACGGCATAGATTACTGGCCTGAAGACGCCAAAATTATTCAGGTCGACATCAATGCCTCTCGCATAGGGCTCACCAAAAAGGTCACGGTCGGTATCCAAGGCGACGCCAAAATGGTGGCTGAAGAACTCCTATCTCGATTGTCGGATTCTGCCGGAGATCACGGGCGTGAGGATCGCAAAGTAGAAATTTCCGAAGCTAAATCCCGCTGGGCACAGCTTCTGACATCAATGGAACATGAGGCTGATGATCCAGGCACGAACTGGAATGAAAGCGCGCGCGACCGTGAGCCAGAGCGGATGAGCCCGCGCATGGCATGGCGCGCCATCACTCAGGTCCTGCCAAAAGACGCGATTATTTCAACGGATATCGGCAATAACTGCGCGCTCGGCAACGCTTACCCCTACTTTGACGAAGGCCGAAAATATCTAGCACCGGGCATGTTTGGTCCTTGTGGTTATGGTCTGCCGGCTATTCTGGGTGCCAAGATTGCCAAGCCTGATGTGCCAGTTGTTGGCTTTGCCGGTGACGGTGCCTTTGGTATTTCCATGAACGAGATGACTGCTTGTGGCCGCAATGACTGGCCGGCCATTACGCAAGTAATCTTCCGCAACTATCAATGGGGCGCCGAGAAGCGGAACACCACACTTTGGTTCGACAATAACTTCGTTGGAACGGAGCTAAACCTGGGTGTTGAATATGCCAAGATCGCTGAAGGCTGCGGGCTCAAAGGTGTTCAGGTGACAACGTCTGAGGAGCTAAAAGAAGCTCTGGTTGAAGCGGTCCGTCTGCAAATGGAAGACAATATCACGACCTTTATCGAATGCGTGCTGAACCAGGAACTGGGTGAGCCGTTCCGCCGTGACGCCATGAAGAAGCCCGTCTCTGTGGCCGGTATCGATATCAAGGATATGCGCCCGCAAACCGGAGCCTAGTGAGCACTCTCGGAAATATCATCGCGCGGGCGAAAGTAACGCCCGCGCACATTGTTTTGGCAGAAGGCGATGACCC
>CALDSY010000195.1 GCA_937924355.1 uncultured Caulobacterales bacterium | reverse complement strand
GTTTGTGCCGGTTCGCTGGACTGACGACGCTGTTCAGCGCGAGACAGGGCCGAAGAAATATCGCGATACTTCATATCCAGCTCATCCGCAGCTTTGCGCGACCGCAGCAGCTCTTCTTCCGTCCGGTATAATTGCGAATTGGCCTGCTCGACCGATTTCTCCAGACGCTCACGTTCAAGGTCCTGAGAGGTCCGTTCCTTGCGAAGAGCGGTCAGTTCTCGAGACGACGTTTCGAACTGATCTTCTTTGACTCGCAGGCGCTCGTTTAATTCAACGATTTGCGACTCTAGATCTGTGATCCGTTCATCGCGCTTGAGAATATTGAACTCATATTGAGTCTTAAACCCGCGAATATCTTCGTGGACGCCTGAGATTTCACCGCGCATTTGGGTGTTGGAACGCTGGGCATCCTCCAATGTGTGACGTAGATCCGTTACTTCATCACGCAATTGCAACCGGTTCTCGGACTGATCCGCCAAATCGATTTTCAGGGTTTCAATCTGTTTGGCCAGGTTGAGTTTTTCAGACGTCACCTTGTCGAGGTGCGTTGTAATGTCGGCAATCCGGCCCCGCAAATTACCGTTCTCACGACTTTCAACCTCCAGATCATTGCGCATCCGGTCGGATTTAAGGCGAAACTCCTGAATTTGAGCGTTCAGTTCGGAAATATCCCGCTCAGCCCGTTCATAATTTTTCAAAGACTGCGCCAGTTTGCTGTGGGTGGCGTCTAGTTCACTTTGGGTATCCCCGTAGCGGCGCTGCAAGTCTTCCAAATTGGTTGTCATCTGGGCAATGCGCGTCTTGCGTTTGTCCAGCTCAGAATGAAGTGTGAGATTTTCCGACTTTAAAGCGCGGTTCTCAGGTTCCAGGCGATCCAATAGAGAGAAGTCGACCTCTGCCCGTTCGATGAAACCCGTTAAGTTTTCGACTCTTTGCTGCGCTCGGCGGTACATGCTGTCGCCATTTTCAATATCCGTGATAATGCTAGCCACATCCATGCGCATCTCACCAAGATTGATACGACGCTGTGTATTAGCAATGTCGTCATAGCGAACATCGGCTTGACGGCGGAGCTCCTGGGTCTCGTCCCGAATGTCGTTACGAGTGTCGTCTCGGGGGGCTTCGTCGTTATTGTGTGACGAGGTCATTTCCTCTTCTCCTGATAGGCGCAGATTATCTGAGGCCGATTCTGCTTCAAATTCCACTTCTGGTTCGATTTTTTCTTCGGGAAGGTCGATGTCGCGATCTTCTTTGCTTTGTTGTTCTTTTACGGGGATAAATGTTGCCCGGGCCGTGAGCTTATCAGGGTAATCGGGAATTTCAGGCTCCGCGGTGTCTGTTTCCGCAATCGGGTCTATTGTCTCGGTTTCCGCCGCATCTAAAACAGTCTCTTCGGTTTCCACCTCTTCAGAAACGCCCGGGCTGTCTTCGTCGTCCACATCATATTCGGTTTGAATATCCAAGTCGCCTTTGAGGATGTTCAAAGCATCTTTGAACGTTTCGTCAGATAGAAAATCATCGACTGTAACGTTCTTCTTGAGGCTTTTCTTTTTCTGTTTCACGGATTTTTTCTCAGATCGGACCTTAATAGGTTCCTCAGTTTTGGTTGTTTCTGGCTTGGTTGTTTCTTGGTTTTTACGATTGGTCTTGTGAAAGTTTGAGGCAGGCAATGGTTGATCCGATAGTATGGAGCGTATGACATCCTGCTCGTTTTCGGTGAATCCTTTTAGCGACGGAATCGCGTCATCGGCCGAAACCGGAAGGTTCGGCTGAGCATCATCTTCGGTAAGACTGGCATTCTCATCATGAAGCAGCGCTTCAGAATCCGATGCGTTGTCCCCCGTTTTCTTGCTCGAAAAGCGCTTAAAAATTGACATAAATGTCGCTTCCGATAGATTCGTTTTATAATTTATGAAGAAACAGCCTTAACAAGCCATTAAATAACTATTTAATCGTACAATTATAGATCAACAAAAGATTGAATGTTGAAAGGGTCATCAATGGAATTTGCATTTATTTTCCCGGGACAGGGCAGCCAGATCATTGGAATGGGGAAAGACCTCGCCGACGCCTTCCCAAGTGCAAGAGCGGTTTTTGAGGAAGTGGATGACGCGTTGTCACAAAAACTCTCACGGCTCATGTGGGATGGCCCGATGGAAGATTTGACCCTGACATCCAATACCCAGCCCGCTTTGATGGCCACATCCGTTGCCGCTATGCGGGCGCTTAAATCCGAGTTCGGCATCGACGTGACAGACGCCAAATATGTGGCGGGACATTCGCTGGGAGAATATTCAGCGCTATGTGCGGCTGGCGCGATTTCTGTGTCCCAAACGGCTCAGCTGCTTCGTATTCGGGGCAATGCCATGCAGGCGGCGGTTCCAGTCGGCACTGGGGCCATGGCGGCTTTGCTCGGGGCCAGTCTTGAGGATGCGGAGGCGGCCGTTATTTCTGGGTCACATCACGGCATTTGTCAGATTGCCAATGATAATGCGACCGGACAGATTGTTTTGTCAGGTGAAAAGGCGGCGGTCGAAAAAGCGGCGGAAACGGCCAAAGAATTAGGCGTCAAAAAAGCTGTCATGTTGCCGGTTTCGGCGCCGTTTCACTGCGATATGATGAAACCGGCGGCCGATGCTATGGCACAGGCTTTGGCTGACACGGTCATCGCGGAACCCGCTGTGCCTGTGGTCAATAATGTGACGGCAACGCCGGTTACGGATCCCGATCAAATCCGCAAGGATTTGGTCGCACAAGTGACAGGGCGTGTCAGATGGCGGGAATCCATTGAATGGATGGCCGGCGAGGGGGGGATTGAGAAATTCGCCGAGCCCGGTTGCGGCAAGGTCCTCACGGTTATGTTGCGACGCATTGTAAAAGGCGTCGAAGGTAAGGCCTTAAACTCCCCGGAGAGTTTTGAGGCCTTCGCAGAAAGTTTAAAATCATAGGGAAAGCGAAATGTTGGATTTATCTGGAAAGCGGGCGCTCGTTACGGGCGCGACAGGCGGATTAGGCGGCGCGATCGCCAGAAGGCTCCATGCTCAGGGGGCGCATGTGGCGATTTCGGGAACACGGGCAGAGAAACTGGAAAGCCTGGCGTCTGAGCTAGGGGAACGATGCGCGGTGACGCCGTGTAATCTCTCGGACGCTGATGCTGTCGATGCATTGGTCGGGCAAGCCGGAGAGGCATTAGGCGGGCATATTGATGTTCTGGTGTCCAATGCGGGGCTGACCCGTGACGGTCTCTTGATGCGGATGAAAGATGAAGATTGGAACCTGGTCCTTAAAGTCAATCTGGAGGCCTATTTCCGTCTCTCAAAGTCCTGCCTTCGCAGCATGATGAAGGCCCGATTCGGGCGTATCATTGGCGTGACCTCTGTTGTCGGTGTCACCGGAAATCCCGGGCAAACGAATTATGCTGCGTCCAAAGCCGGAATGATCGGATTCTCCAAATCATTGGCTCAGGAAGTGGCCAGTCGCGGCGTGACCGTCAACTGCGTCGCGCCCGGATTTATTGCCTCGCCTATGACAGATGTGCTCACAGATGCTCAAAAAGAGGGTATTTTAGGTCGTATTCCGGCCGGAGATCTGGGCTCTGGAGACGATATTGCCAATGCAGTGGCTTTTCTTGCCAGCGAAGAAGCTGGTTATATGACGGGGCAAACTCTGCATGTAAACGGCGGAATGGCCATGATTTAAGGCGTAATATTGTTTCATTATTTAACGTTAATACGGGCTAGTCATGCTTCTGTATGTGTGTTAGACGCCCGCCGACAACAAAAAAGGCTTGTAATCATGGATTTAACCCCCATGTTCTGTGCCTGAAACCGCCGCGAAAGCGGCCTTACAAAGGAAGAATATATGTCAGATATTTTAGACCGCGTTAAAAAGATGGTCGTCGAGCATCTGGATGCGGACGAAGATAAAGTAACTGAAAAAGCTCACTTTATTGACGATCTTGGCGCTGACAGCCTGGACACAGTTGAACTGGTTATGGCTTTTGAAGAAGAGTTTGACATTGAAATTCCGGATGATGCCGCTGAGCACATTCAGACAGTTGGTGATGCTGTAAAGTTCATCTCTGAAAAATCCGGCTAGGCCGGTTTTAGTTTGCAATGCGACGGGTTGTAGTCACAGGCCTGGGTCTTGTCTCACCCGTCGGTTGCGGCGTCTCCACAGCGTGGGAGCGCATCAAAGCCGGTACCTCCGGCGCCTCAAAAATCGAACATTTTGAAACGAACGACCTTGCCTGCAAAATTGCGGCGATGGTGCCGAAGGTTGACGGAATGGGCGGTGGTGGTCCCGATATTGAGGGGTCCTTTGATCCCGATGCGGTGATGTCGGCCAAAGACCGAAAACGTATCGACGAATTTATTCTTTATGCCATTGCTGCTGCCGACGAAGCCGTTGCCGACTCGGGCTGGAATCCAGGTGAAGACAATGTCGCCGCTCAGGAGCGCACAGGCGTCTTGTTCGGGTCTGGTGTCGGCGGACTGAAAAGCACTTATGAAGCTTCCTTGAAGCTAGAAGAAAAAGGTCCGCGGCGGCTCTCACCCTTTGTTATTCCGGGCATGCTGATCAACCTGGCTTCCGGACAGATTTCTATTCGGCACGGATTTAAAGGCCCCAACCATAGTGTTGTGACGGCCTGCGCAACCGGCGCGCACGCAATTGGCGATGCCGCCAGACTGATTAAAAACGGTGACGCCGATGTCATGCTGGCTGGCGGCGCAGAAGCCGCGATATGTCGCCTCGGCATTGCGGGATTTGTAGCCTGCCGCGCCATGACCACAGGATATAACGAGACGCCAGAGAAAGCATCCCGTCCCTATGATGATGGCCGGGACGGATTTTTGATGGGCGAGGGCGCGGGCGCGCTTATGCTCGAAGAATACGAACATGCCAAAGCACGCGGCGCCAAAATCTACGCAGAATTCAAAGGGTATGGCTTGTCGGGCGACGCCTATCATATCACAAGCCCGGCGCCGGACGGCAATGGCGGATTCCGGGCCATGAAAGCCGCGTTGGATAATTCTGGGCTGGACGTAGGGGATATCGGTTACGTTAACGCCCACGGCACATCGACCCCGGTTGGGGATGAGCTCGAAATACGCGCGGTAGAACGCCTATTCGGCGGTAATCCTGACGGTGTTTGCATGTCATCCACCAAGTCCATGACGGGGCATTTATTAGGGGCTGCCGGCGCCATCGAAACAATTTTCACCATTTTGGCGCTCAGGGACCAGATTGCGCCGCCGACTATAAATTTGGACAACCCCAATGTTGAGACCGGTATTGACCTTGTCCCCCACACAGCCAAACCACTGAATTGCAATGCGGCCATGTCTAATTCCTTCGGGTTTGGCGGTACGAACGCTGCCCTGATTTTTGCCAAGGCCCCTTAACGTCAATGGCGGACACGAAACAGACCTCCGACAATAAAGACACAGCGGGCGACGAAGCCGTTAAAGAGGTTCGTCAAAAACTCCCCAAGAAGCAAAAACGCCTACTCGCCTTTGTCGGTTCTATGGGTTTGCTCACACTTTTGGCCGGGATTGCCTTTGTTGGTTGGACCTACGTCCAGTATCAATTTACCGCCAAAGGGCCATTGGATGCGGATACGGTATTTACGGTGCCGTCTGGCGCTGGTGCTTCGACCATCGCCTCGAAACTGGAAGGGGACGGTCTGGTCAAAAACGCCGACATGTTCAAACTCTTGGTACGGATGGATAAAGTCGGAGGCACACTCAAAGCGGGCGAATTTAATGTACCAGCCGAAGCCAGCATGCGGGACATTGTCAAAATTCTGCAAGAAGGCACGGCCATCCTATATCCGTTTACAGCGCCCGAAGGATTGACCAGCGCACAGATTGTCCGCTCCATGTCCAAAGTAGAGACACTGGTTGACGATAAGCCGGAAATTCCCGCCGAAGGGACACTGCTGCCGGAAACTTATATGACGCCGCGTGGTATGACACGGTCCGAGCTTTTGAAGAAAATGAAAACCGCTCAGCAGGATGTTCTAGACGAGCTCTGGGATGGGCGGGCCAAAGACCTGCCATTTGATACAAAGTATGAGGCGTTGATTTTGGCTTCGGTTGTTGAAAAGGAAACAGGCATAGGGTCCGAGCGGGACGTGGTCGCCGGGGTCTTTATCAATCGTTTGCGCAAAGGTATCCGTCTGCAATCAGACCCGACCATTATCTACGGCGAAACCGGCGGGGAACCACTGGGCCGAGGCATTCGCGTATCCGAGATTAACCGGGTGACGGATTGGAACACCTATCAGATGGACGGCCTGCCTAAGACGCCCATTTGTAATCCGGGCCGCGCGGCGATTGCGGCCGTTCTGAACCCCGCAGATACGAAATATATCTACTTTGTCGCGGATGGCACAGGTGGGCATGTTTTCGCCCGAACCTTGTCAGAGCACAATGAAAATGTGAAAAACTGGCGCAAGATCGAACGCGCCCGTAAACGCAAGGCGACCGCCGCCAAGAAACAGGGGAACTAATGGACTTCGCCAAGATGAAAGCTCAGCGCCGCGGCTTGATGATTGTCCTGTCTTCACCATCGGGAGCCGGCAAGACAACCTTGACCCGAAAACTCCTATCTGAAAATCAAAATATGGCCATGTCGGTCTCAGCGACAACCCGCCGCCCGCGCCCCGGCGAGGTGGATGGCCGAGATTATTTCTTTGTCGATAAAAACGCGTTTTCCAATATGATCGAAGAGGGAGAATTCCTCGAACACGCCAAGGTCTTTGACAATTACTACGGCACGCCGCGCGGTCCGGTTGAACAGTCCCTCGAGCAGGGCAAGGACGTTATTTTTGATATCGACTGGCAGGGCGCGCAGCAGCTTACTCAAGCCGCCTCAGATGACCTCGTGAAGATATTTATCCTCCCGCCAGGCATGCAGGAGCTGGAAAAGCGATTACGTTCTCGGGCTCAGGATAGCGATGAGGTCATCTCAAAACGCATGAGTAAGTCAGAGGCCGAGATCAGCCACTGGGCGGAATATGATTATGTGATCGTCAATGAAGAGGTTGAAGTCGCCATGGCCGAACTCACGGCTATTGTCATTGCCGAACGTTTGAAACGCAAACGGCAATTGTGGTTAGGGCCATTTGTGAATGCACTCGTTCAGGGTGGGTGATGAAGCTCTATTTGGATGAAATTAATCCGAAAAACACGGTCGAAATTTCTGAAACCTGTATTGAAAATCCGACACTATCCGAAGTTCACAAATCTTTGGATAAACTAGACCAAAAACGCCATACGCTACTCTCATTAGAAAAAGAAAATGAAGCCCTTCTCGTGGGTGGCGGACCCGATAAATTTATTATCGTGAATATTTCATCAGAAAGCCGATCTCTCCTACGCGAGGGGAATTCAAGAAGCCCCGAGACCATTACTTTGTGCGTCGGTGGCCAGAATGGCGATTATCCAGAAAACATGGTGATCTATCCATCGCAAGCCAAAGAAATTCTCCTAGCCTTTGTTGAAGACAATCATAATCAATATAATTGGGTGATGGATTAGGACGTCATCAAACTTGCGCTCCTGCTAAAATTATATTATAACATCCCCCATGTGGAAAAAGATCTATTTGGCAACATTATTTCTGGCGGGCTGCGAGACGGTTGAGAATTCGCCCCAAAAATCAGGGGCTCAGACCCTGTCTGAATTGTCAACGACAACAGCACAGATCTCGGCCAGCGAAATCACGAAAGATGATATCAGTTCTGTGACGCAGGGCAGTCAGGCGCTAGGCATTGATCTGTTTAAGGAAATTCGAAAAGCCGACGACGGGAATGTGTTTATTTCTCCCGTCAGCATTTCTTCGGCCTTTGGCCTCGCTTATGCTGGATCGGCGGGGCAAACCGAAGTGGAAATGGCCGAGGTTCTGAACTTCGAACTTCCAAATAACCGAATCCACCGCGCTCTCGGACAGCTGCAAGCGATCGTTGAAGACGAAACCAAAGGCCAGCTTTTTGATACGGCCAATACTATATTCGTGGAGAAAACGGCCGGACTAACGCCCGCTTATAAAGCCTTGATTTCAGACAATTATGAAGCGGGGCCTCAGTCGGTAGATTTTATGTTCGCACCCGGCGAAGCGATCAAAACCATCAACAAATGGGTGAGTGATCAGACACGGGGCTTGATCAAAAAGACGGTAGACGAAAAATCAGTACATTCCGGGACAAGGTCCGTCATGGTCAATACGGCCTATCTCAAGGCCGATTGGCTCAGTCCTTTTAAAGCCTCCAAAACCGAGGATGGAGATTTTTTTGCGCCCGAAGAGATCAAGACAGTCCCGCTCATGTTCCAAAGACATCGATATAAATTAATGAGCGCGCGCGGTTTCAGAGCCATTGAATTACCCTATCAAAATTCGACCATGTCAGCGGTTGTTTTTCTGCCAAAAAGCAAAACGGGTTTAGACGATTTCGAGCGCAAATTGACATCCACGAAGTTGTCAAAGTGGATAGAAGATCTGAATGAAGAGAAGATAATTGATGTAGATTTGACATTGCCAAAGGTCGATCTGAAATATCAATCATCTGGCTTCGACGAACTTCTGAAAGCATTGGGCATGACCACAGCGTTTTCAGACTTTGCTCAGTTTCCGGGGCGGCTAACGGATACGCAACGGACCAAGCTTGATAAAGTCATCCATAAAACGGTTTTGAAAGTTGACGAGGACGGAACAGAAGCAGCCGCCGTAACCGCGATAACCGAAATCACTGTTTCGGGCACGCGTTATCTAAAAGACGCAGAAGTCTTCCGCGTCGACCACCCGTTTTTCCTGGTTCTTAAAAACAATGAGACGGATGCTGTTCTATTTATGGGGCGGATTGTCGATCCGATGCCAGACTATAAAGCGCCAGGGATTGAAAATCCGTAACGGCGAGATCTTCGGGGCGATCGGTTGGATTGATCTCGCAGGCTTCGAGCCAGACGGTGAGGTCAAGCCCGTATTTTCCAGCCACTGATTTAAGGGACTTGCGCAGCATTTTTCGCCGTTGCCCAAAGGCTGCTTGGGTGATTTCGCCAAGACGTTTCAGGTTTGAAAATCTTTGATCCATGGAAAGAGGTGTGAGCACGACTACGGCGCTATCCACTTTGGGCGGCGGCGAGAAACAGCTGGCGGGGACTTCAAAGGCCATCTGGCAAGTACACACGGATTGCGCGAGCACGGCCAGCCGTCCGTAATTAGGATCACCAGGCGCCGCGACGATCCGAAGCGCGACCTCTTTTTGAAACATAAGAACAGCTTGGTCCCAAAAGAGCGGATCCGCCGTGAGCCAGTTCAGCAGCATTTTCGTGCCAACATTATAGGGCAGGTTGGCGGCAATTTTAATTGAGCTAGCGCCGCTAAGTTCCCTATTTATATCAACTTTTAGGGCGTCGCCTTTGATAATGTTTAGGCGTCCGTCACTGACATCGGCGATATCTTTGAGTGCCGGTAAAAACCGCTCATCCATTTCAATAACTGTCACCGCGCCTGCGCCAGATTTCAAAAGTGACCGGGTCAGCCCGCCCGGACCAGGACCAATTTCAGCCACATGACAATCTTCTAGAGGCCGGGCGAGTCGCGCGATTTTGTCGGTGATATTCATATCTAGCAAGAAGTGCTGGCCGAGCTTTTTATTAGCGCCCAGACCGTATTTCTGGACCGTTTCTGACAGGCTGGGAAGCTTATCCAGCATGGCGCGTATCGGATATTTCACGGGCCAATTTGATGGCGGCGATTAGGCTGTCAGGCCGGGCTTTGTTGTGTCCGGCAATATTAAAAGCCGTGCCATGATCGGGCGAGGTTCGCACAATCGGCAGACCCATAGTGACATTGACCGTGCCGTGAAAATCAATGGTTTTTACGGGGATCAAACCTTGGTCATGATACATGCAAAGCGCCGCGTCATAGTGATCGCGCGCTTCTTTGTGGAACATTGTGTCCGGAGGCATGGCGTCTGTGATGTCAATGCCTTCGGCGCGCAGTTTTTCCGCCGCTGGATTAATGATCTTGATTTCCGTATCGCCCATGGCGCCCCCTTCACCGGCATGGGGGTTCAGCGCTGCCAGACCAATGCGCGGGTTTTCAATACCTAGATCATGACGCAGGGCGCCGTGTAGAATGAGGGCATGGCGCATGATACGGTCCTCGGAAATGCTCTGCGCGGCGCGCTCCACAGATTGGTGTACGGTAACCAGAGCGACGCGAAGTTCGCTATTGGCCAGCATCATGAGCGGGCCGCGGTCATAAGGCGGCTTCTGATCCTTGGTCAGCACGCCCAGATATTCTGTATGGCCAGGGTATTTAAAACCGCCCTCATAGAGGACTTCTTTGGAGATCGGGTTCGTCACCACGGCCGCCGCTTCGCCGGATAGGCAAAGATTGACGGCCCGTTCAATACTGCCTGTGATCAATGATGTATTGGCGGCTGTAGGCTTGCCCGCGGTTATATTGTCAACTGGGGCCATAGGCAGAACGGGAAGGGCATGACCAAAAACTTCAGGGACCTCGGACATGGACGCGACCAATTGCGGCTTTGGCAGATCAGCTTCGATCAGTAGTTTTTGGAAAAGATCATAAGGGCCCAACACCGTAAAAGCACAGATTTGCGTCTTACGCAAAGCCTGCCAGGCTTTGATGGTGATTTCCGGGCCAATGCCAGCGGGGTCCCCACAGGTTAAGACGAGGGGTGCCCCCATAGGGTTATCGGACGACGATCGTCGCGTTGCGGCGCAGATCTCGCAGATGGCGCTTGGAGGCTTGCGCCAATTGTTGATCCATCAGGCGGTCCTCAATCTCATCGCGGGTCGGAACGTTGGATCCTGATGTTGACCGGTCGCAAACCAGGATAGCCGCCACGCCTTGCGGCGTTTCAATCGGGTCACTTAATGCGCCCACATCTGTTCCGGCTAGTTTATCCAAAATCGGTTCGGCTAGATCGGATGTCTTTAACTCACCCATATCGGCATAGCGCAGATCTTCGTGCGCATCGACGTCAGAGGAGAGCGTATCGCAACTGGTAATTTGGCCTTTCAGAGCGATAAGCTTGCCTTTGGCAGCGTCTTTTTCGTCCTGCGTTTCAGCCAGATAGTTGACCTGTTTCAGTTTGAACAAGGTTTCGGTCTCGGAAATCTGTTTGTCGACCAAGGCGATAACATAAACCCCGCCCGGGACCTGGATCGGTTTAGAAAGATTTCCTTTTTCCATTTGCAGAACGACGCGGTCGAGCTCCGGTCGAAGTTCACCTTCGCGTACCCATCCAATAACGCCCCCCTTGGAGGCTGATGGGGCTGATGAAAACTGTTGAGCTAATAGCTGGAATGGCGCGCCTTGAGACAATTGCGCAATCATGGCATTTGCCCCTTCTACAGCACCCTCCATGCCCCCGATTTCCGGTGAGGCTTCAATGTAAATCTCGGCGACATTATAGCTAGGCTTGGAAGCATTGGCCGACAAGCGGTTCAAAGTTTCGTTGATTTGAGCGTCGCTGATACGAATACGTGAACCGTAGAGACCATTGACAATCCGTTGCCAGGCAATTTCAGATTCAACCTGGGTTCTAAGCGTTTCGATGCCGATACCCGCCGCCGCCAATTGACCCGCGACTTCATTGGGGTCAAGGCCATTACGGCCGATCAATCGTGCCACAGACCGATTGATTTCCTCATCGGAAATTTCCTGGTCATATTTCTGTGATTCTTGGATCTGAATTTTCTCATTCACCAAGTTTCGCAAGGCTTGTGCTTGAACCCGCTGTAAAGATTCTTCCGTCCGTTCGACACCGGTCGTTGCGACGATAAACCTGACGCGTTGGCGTAAGTCATGAGATGTGATGATGTCGTCATTGACAACGGCTGCAATGCCGTGACTGGACTGAGCTTGCGCCAAAGGCGTTGCCAAAACCAGGCCAAACAATGCGCTACCGGCCAAAATCAGGGACTTGAATGTTTTACGTTTCATGGAACCGTCGAACCTCTTTCAAAATACGTGCGGGACTATACTCATAATCGTCGCAGATTCAATTCAGGATATCATTAAGTTTTAGGGACTTTAAAATTAAATTTCGGTCACAACACATGACATTATCCATCTTCTAGTAAGCTGAGATAGGTCAGTCCGCATGTCAGGACAAAAACGGGAATCAGCCAGACCGCCAGTGACGGCGAAATCGCGCCAGTTTCGCCAAATGCCTTGATCATGTTTTCAATGAAAAAGACACCAAAACCAATAGCTGCGCCGGTCAACATAAACCGCAAAGTTCCGCCCTCACGGGTTAATCGCATGGATACGCCTGCCGCTATGATTGCCATAGCGATCAAAGTCAGGGGCAGAGCCAATAATTTGTGAAACCGCAATTGCTGATTGGCGCTAGAGAATCCAGCCTTGGTCAAGGAGGTGATTTCTTGCGGCAGCTTCCAGACGGGGAGAAGACGCTCCCCTGATTTGGAATTCTGGATTTGTTTGGGGGTAATGGTGGTCGGAATAGAGACGATGGGGTAACTTTGCTGTAAACCGTCGGATTGGCTTTCCAAAACATCCTTTAATTCCCAATAGCCCGTACTCAAGAGGCGCGCGGTTTTCGCGTCAAACCGACGGGAGAAGACCTGTCCGCCGTCATTATCCGCCTGCGAGATTGTGAACTCTGCACGATTGAGCGTACGCCCAACCATATTAAAGGACGGCGCATAAATAATGGTTTGCTCAAAGCCTGTGCCTTCCCGAAGCCAGATTTCCTTATTTGTTGTTTGATTGGACTGTCCTTCATAACGGGCCACCAATGCGTCGTGTTTGGACATGGCTTCGACCGCCATTGGATTGCCAAAAACAGTCCAGACACAACCTAACAAAAATACAAGGAAAATGGCCGGTGTTAAGAATCGCCAGGCAGAAAGACCTGAGGCCCGCATAACGATGAGCTCGCTACGGCGGTTCATTCCGTAGAGCGCGCCCATGACACCGAACAGAACAACGAAAGGGATGGTTTGTTCGATTAGGAGCGGAGTTTTCAGGGCCGTAAGGGCAAATACCTGGCCCGGATTGAGCTCTTCATCTGCGCCAATGTTTCGAGAGCCCTCAACAAAGTCTACGAGCATGATGATCGAGGCAATGATGACCAAAGCGACAAAAATCCCTCTGAGAGTCTGCCAAGTGATATATCGACTCAGAACCTTCATGAGGCAACCGGAGACGCGCGCCTGTGAAAAATATTGAAGACGTTGCCGGAACGACGCCGGCTCGTAAGATAAAACAAGCAAACGACAATAATGACCAGCGGCAGCGCATATTGTGTCCAATTGAGGCCCGGTGCACTTTCGCTGGCCGAAATTAGTGAAAATCCAAATAGCCGAATAGTGAAGCCGATAAGGGCACACACAGCTAGTCGACGTCCGTAGCCCATGCGTTGAAATTGCCCTCGAATGAGAAAAGCCAAGGCCAGAAAAGTCAGAGCGACATTATAGAGCGGCGTTGCCAAACGGGCATGACCTTCGGCGATTAAACCTGGATAGATATTCGGATTGGCCTGATCTGCCAGACTCGGAAAAAAAAGTTCATGCAAATATCTATCCGAAGACTTTAATCGCAAATTTGTATCCGCTGCGATTATTTCCGACAGATCAATTTGATAGCTGACAAATGAAATGGGCGCGAATTCACCGTCCTCGTCGATTTGCTGAATCATGCCATCTCGCAATGTCATCATGGCCGTGGTTTCGGACTTCGAGATCAGCCCTTTCTTGGCCGTATAAGTGCTAACAGTAGAGCCGCGAGAGTCGCGAATAATGACATCGGACATCTCGCCATTGGGCAAGATTTCCCGGGCGTAAACGGTGAGGCCTAGGGTTGGCGTGACGAATTCTCCGGGTCTGACCATTTGCGACGCTAGGTCCGTGCGAACTTTGAGTAATTCACCACGCATGGTCCGGAATGAAAGAGGCTGAATAACCAGGTTTAAAAACAGATGGGCAATGAGTGCCCAACAAGCCAACCGTGCAAAAGGTGAAGAGAGCTGCCACGGACTCGTTCCCACGGATTTCGCAACGGCCATCTCGCTGTCCACATTCAAACGATTTACAGCGTAAATAACCGCAATAAACACGGCGATCGGTAAAATAATTCCGATGAGCTGCGGTAGGGCCAAGAAGGTAATAAAGAAAAACGTTTTCGCCGATTGCCGATTCTCGACAATCAAATCCAAGGTTGAGAGACTTTGTGTTAAAAGCGCTAATGTCGACAAGGCCAATAGTGTAATGACCAAAGGCCAGAAAGCCTGCTTCCAGAAATATGACTGTAAACGTGACATTTAGACTCAAAATGGCATTTCGAATTGCTATTTAGGCTTCTAATATAGCCGCGCTTGGTTTACCACAGCGCAATCATAAAAATACGGCAATGATTTGCCGCACAAGGAGTTTGCCATGAAAGCCACATTCACCTCAGGAAAACTTGCGACAAGCGGTATCGCCGTTATCCCGGTCTTTGAAGGGAATAAGGCTTTTGGCAGTGCCAAGGATTATATCACTGCGGGCAAGACGCAGTTTGCAAACGCAAAAAAAGCGGCCAAGTTCACCGGTAAAGCGGGGCAGCGCTTCGATATATTCGCCCCGGCTGGCAGCAAGGTCTCTAGACTGCATGTCGTCGGAGCTGGAAAGAAAAAAGACTTCAATGCGGAAATGTTCGCGGCTAAAACCACCGCCAAGCTCTTATTCGCGGGCGAAACGTCCATTAGCTTTCATTTGGACGGGTTTGATTTGTCTCCGGATGAAGCGGCCCGCGCCGCCGTTGGGGCCCGTCTCGCGGCGTATCGTTTCAACAATCACAAAACAAACCTGTCAAAAGAGAAGAAGCCTAATCTGACATCGGTCAAGGTTGCTCACGACAGTCAAACCAAAGCCAAAAAGGCCTACGACAATTTCCACGGCCCCGTTTGTGATGGTGTGATCTTTGCCCGGGATTTGGTCAACGAGCCGCCAAATGTGATTTATCCGAAAGCCTACGCCAATCGGGTGAAAAAGCTCAAAGATATCGGGCTTAAGATAGAGGTCTTGGGCGAAAAGAAAATGGAAAGCCTAGGCATGTTCTCATTGCTGGGTGTGGGCCGTGGTTCGGAGCGCGAATCTCAGCTTGTCGTGATGCGATGGGAAGGCGGCAAAAAAGGGGCTAAGCCGGCAGCGATTATCGGCAAAGGCGTGACATTTGATACGGGCGGCATCTCGCTAAAGCCGGGAAGTGGCATGTGGGATATGAAAGGCGATATGGGCGGTTCCGCTGCTGTCGTTGGTGCTATGATTGGCGTGGCGAAGCGCAAAGCAAAAGCCAATGTCATTGGCGTTGTTGGTCTTGTTGAGAATATGCCAGACGGACGTGCCCAGCTCCCAGGTGATATCGTCAAATCCATGTCCGGTCAGACCATCGAAGTTTTAAATACAGATGCCGAAGGACGCCTCGTTTTGGCGGATGCCCTGCATTACACACATACGAAATACAAACCGCAAGCCATGATTAACCTAGCGACACTGACAGGCGCAATTATTGTGGCTCTGGGGCATGAACACGCCGGCGTGTTTTCAAACAATGACGGTCTGGCTGAACAGATTGCATCAGCCTCTGCCGCATCCGGTGAACGCAGCTGGCGTCTACCGCTCTTGCCGGAGTATAATAAGCTCCTTGATACGCCCAATGCTGATATGAAAAATATTGGCGGGCGTGAAGCAGGCTCCATTACGGCCGCGCAGTTTTTACAGCGCTTTGTCGGTGATACGGCATGGGCCCATATTGATGTCGCGGGGACAGCCATGAAGAATAAGCGCCACGATCCGCGCGAGACAACATTTGGTACGGGCTATGGGGTGCGTCTACTGAATCATTGGATCGCTGATAACTTCGAAGGGTGATGACCGAGTATTGGTTTTATCATCTTGAGACCTCCATGCTTGAGGGGGTCTTGCCGGAACTATTGGATAAAACACGGGCCCGCGGCTGGCGGGCTTTAGTGAAAATGCCCGCGGATCGGTTATCTCACATGGATAAGTTCCTGTGGACCTATAAGGACGATGGATTTTTGCCACATGGCCGGGACGACGAGCCTATGGCCGATCAACAACCCATCGTCCTAAGTTCGGAGGCGGCTACGAGCCAAGGTCATGATTGCGTCTTCCTGATCGATGGTGCGGATATTGATGTGGATGCCAAGACCTCGCGATGTTTGGTGATGATTGACGGACGCAATGAGGCCATGGTGCAACAAGCCCGCGCCAAATGGAAAAGTTTAAAAGACTCTGGCGCTAATCTCTCTTACTGGCAGCAAAACGATCAGGGCCGCTGGGAAAAGAAGGCCTAGCGCAGATACCGCAACTTGACGGGAACGCCGGGAACCACATGATAAGCGCATGATGATTCGCACCGCAACCGTAATGGCGCTTCTAGGGCTGACAGCCTGTCAGATGAGCCCGACAAATGCACAGCAAAATTTCCCCAACCGCGCGCAGGGGCAATATGTTCGCCCGGCTTATCTTAATCCTGCGCCTGTTCCCCGCATTCCAGCGACAGATAATTGCGGATCGCAACTTTACCAGGGGCTAATCGGCCAACCGGAAGGCGCGATATTTATCCCAGGCCTTCCCGGATCGAAAAGAGTAATCAAACCGGCGACCAATGAGGGCTTCGATCAACAGGAAGACCCATTGGGTTTAGGACCGGATTTCATAGAAGTTCGTGACTATCTGCCAAACCAGTCTTTATATGCGCCGTCTATCCGCACACCTGGATCCCTGGTAGCGCCCATAAATTTTGATAATAGCCGTTTGACAATCGTCTTGGACGAGGATGGATTAGTGCAATCTATTCGCTGCGGTTAACGAGAGAGGCGATCTAGGTTTCGAACGCCGTCACTTTGCGCCCGTCCAGCTTTAACGCGATATCGCCGCGCAGCATTTTCAACGCGTCGTCTCCAAAGACCTCACGCCGCCAGCCTTTGAGGGCAGGTACGTCTGCTTTGTCGCCAAAGGCCGCGATTTGTTCGATCTCTTTGGCAGAGGCAACCAGTCGCGGCGCAATATCTTCATATTCTGTCCGCAGTCTCAGCAATGTTTTTAGCATTTCAGCCGTAGGTCCGATATTGGGCGGCATATGCTGAACTTTTGGCACCGGGGGCGCATAGGTTTCAATATTATCCATGGCGTAGTTGATATCTTTTATCAGGACTTTGGCGGTGTCGGATCGTTCAAACCCGCGCGGTACACCGCGTAGGGCGGCAAGGGCTTTCAGATTCCGGGGCTTGTTCTGGGCGATGTCATAGAGCGCGTCGTCCTTTAAGACCCGGCGCCGCGGAATGTTTCTATCAATGGCTTTACGCTCCCGCCAGGCGGCGACAGCTTTTAGCACAGCCAAGTATTCCCGCTTGGGGCGGCGGATTTTTAAACGCTCCCAAGAGGATTCCGGGTTGTTCTCATATAGGCTGGCCTGCATTTGCGGCTGCATTTCTTCTTCAACCCAAGAAAGGCGACCTCGGTCCGTCAGTTCCTCAACCATACCAGGATAGAAGTCGCGTAAATGAGTTACGTCCCCCATGGCGTATTTTAATTGCTTGTCGGAAAGCGGGCGTTTCGACCAGTCTGTGAACCGCGCGCCTTTATCAAGGTCCTGCTCTAGGCGTCCTTTGACCAAAGCCTGATAGCTAATAGCGTCTCCGAAGCCGAGCGCCATCGCCGCAATTTGCGTATCGAATACGGGCGTAGGAACTTTGCCGAAATGATGGAAGAAAATTTCCAGGTCCTGCCGCGCGGCGTGCATAACTTTGGTGATATTCTCGTCAAACAAAAGCTCTCCCAGCGGGGCCAGGTCCATGTCTTTAGACAGGGGATCGATGATGGCTTCATCCTCGTCTGTTGATATCTGGATCAAGCAGAGGATAGAGTAAAACGTGCTCTCGCGCATGAACTCGGTGTCAACGCAGAGAAATTCTTTATTTCGGGCTTTGTCGCAGAAGGCCGCCAGCGCTTCCGTCGTTTTAAGTGTTTGAATCGTCATATGCGCGCCCCATAGGACCTTATGGGAGATTTGTCACGTCATTGTTGCAAATGGGCAATCAGACCATCACTGGCATCTTCAATCAGATCGAGAACATGCTCAAAACCATCCGGTCCGCCATAGTATGGGTCCGGAACTTCTTTTTCGCCGCTCGACCCAAAATCCAGAAACATACGGATTTTCCCCACTTGCGTGCCGGGCGCTTTGGCGATGAGGTCGGAATAGTTCCGTCGATCCATAGCCAGGATCAAATCAAACTCCAAAAAATCGGAATCTATAACGGGCCCCGCTGTTTGTCCTGCAAAGGAATAGCCACGATGCCCGCCGGCTTCGCGGGCACGGGCATCCGGTAAATCGCCCTTATGCCAGCCGCCGGTACCTGCGCTATCGATAACGGCGTTCAGTCCCGCCGCTTTCGCTTTGTGCCGAAAAACGGCCTCGGCTGTAGGAGAGCGGCAAATATTACCCAGACATACAAAGAGAAGTTTTGGTTTTGACATAGAATTGGGATAGTAGGTCCTATGAGCAAAATCAAAAACATTGTTGTGCTGACAGGGGCGGGCATCTCGGCTGAAAGTGGTATTCGGACTTTCCGAGACACTGGCGGTCTATGGGAAGACCACTCCATAGAAGAGGTGGCGACGCCGGAAGGTTACGCGGCTAATCCGGAATTAGTACTATCGTTTTATAATGCGCGGCGGGCGCAGCTTGAGACCGTAGAGCCCAACCCCGCCCACATTGCACTGGCAAAGCTGGAGCAGGGGCTCTTGGACAAGGGCGGCCTGTTGACGATTGTGACCCAAAATGTGGATAATCTGCATGAGCGGGGCGGCGCTAAAAATGTCATCCATATGCACGGTGAGCTTTTGTCTCAGTGGTGCCGAGCGTGTGACACCAAGTTCAAGAGTACCGAGGCTTTCACACTAGAAAGCCATTGCCCGAAATGCGATAGGCAAGGCAAGGTACGTCCTGATATCGTCTGGTT
>CALDSY010000194.1 GCA_937924355.1 uncultured Caulobacterales bacterium | reverse complement strand
AATATGTTCATCGGAATGATAATGGCGGCCCCGCGCCGTATGGGCGCCGAGCAGCGCATCGAAAGTGGTTCGGTTTTCACCATATCCAAACGCCTGCATGAGACTCTGCCAATTATCCAATGTCATCATATGCGCGGCGCGGCGTCCTTTCTCAGGCCCAATGCCTGGGCCAGATTTTTCAAGGCCAGCATAGCGTAAAGGCGCGCCTTTTTCCATCGATTGCCGAGAAGGAAAATATGAACATGCCAGCCTTTTTCGCGGCGGGCACTATAGCCGCTATAAACCATTGTATAGGCTTCGGGATCAGTGGTGCGCGCCAGGGCCAACGATCTGGCCTTTTGAATACCGAAACCCATAATCTCCGGTAATTCGGTCGGCGACGGTTCACCGAACTCCTTTGGGAAGCTCAGCAAATAATAGTCGGGGATGAGGTCGTTGGAAATCGCATGAAGACGACATCTACGCCCGCTCTTGAGTGCGAATTCTTCGATCATAAGACCTCCGTTTCGCATATATGGTCTCAAAATATAGGAATTTGAGAACCCGCATGAGCGCATAGCTCCTATTCTGCCTCGCTTTACGCCCTATTTGGTCCAGCTTGGCACAATTCCGCCTCATTCCCCGAAAATAGCCTCAAAACTTTCTTAATTCGTCCCTCTTCCCGCCCTTTTGCACCGCCATAAGCGCCTCATCGACAAACACACACGCAAATCAAGGAGGCACTTATGAAAAAGTTTTTTGCGAAAATCGGACTGACATTGATGCTAACGGCAGGCAGCGCCCTGGCCATGGCCATCACAACGACGAACGCGCACGCCTGGGGTGTGCAGGATATTGTCATAACCAGTATGCAGGTTTCGGCTGATGCTCCCGTCATGAAAAAGGATGTCCGCATTGCGGTCGCGCGCATGGATGGCGGCCGGTTCATCCCGACCCCTCAGACAGAAACAACAGACTGGCAGTATTTGAACAAACGTCTCTCTGCCGAGATTTCCGAGATGGACCCGAGCGAATATTACAAACACATTCCTGGCATTGATTTTCAAGGTCAGGACACAATGAACAAGATCGATGAAATCCGATTGACGGCCGCCAATAACGGCCAGGATTTTGTCGTGATTTACGGCGTGGGGCCGGACACCAGCTGGGCTGGCTTTGGTCAACGGGCTTTGTCGACGACAGGCCTGACGTTTTCCGGGGATTGTGGGTCTTCCGATTGTGAGACCTGGAAAGCGGCCAAAGCCAAGGCCCTGCTGGTCGACAGTTTCTCGGGCGAAGTCCTAGGAGCTGTCACCGCCGACGATATCGACTTCAATATTGGACAACTTGCCGATCGTGTCGGCGACCTTATCCTGGACCTGTCAGCCTAATCCCCTCCCCCGCCTGACAGACTCCTTGCGAGCCGACTTACTCTCCCGGCTCATCTTAAGCGCTGCGACCTACCCCGTCGCGGCGTTTTTTTTAAGACTCGTCCAGCGTTTCCATTGCGGCGTCGGACATTTCGAAATTGTGGTAGACGTTTTGAACATCGTCCAAATCTTCTAGCGCTTCTACAATGCGCACGATTTGGCTAGCCTTATCCGGCGCGTCGATTTCGTTCTGGGCTTTCCAGATCAGATTGACCGATTTGGCTTCGCCGAACTTCTTCTCAAGTTCCGCCGCCACTGCGCCCAAATCATCCCTGACTGTGTAAACCGTATGGACCGGCTCGTATTCGGCCCATTGATCATTGGCCGGTTCGTCATGTTCAACATCATCAGCGCCCGCTTCGATGGCCGCTTCCATGACCGTATCTTCATCGCCTATTTCCAGCGGGTATTCTATTTTACCAACTTGGTCGAACATAAAGGCCACAGACCCGGTTTCACCGAGATTGCCGCCATTTTTAGAAAAGGCGGTACGCACCTCCATGGCGCTGCGGTTTAGATTGTCCGTCGAACACTCAACGATGAAACCAATGCCCGCGGGGCCAAAGCCCTCATAACGCATTTCTTCGTAATCGGCTCCGTCACCGCCAGCACCCTTATCAATCGCCCGCTGAATATTGTCCTTGGGCATGGACTGGCCCTTGGCGTTGTTGATGGCCAGGCGCAGACGCGGATTCATATCCGGATCGCCGCCGCCCATCTTGGCCGCAATGGCGATGTCTTTGGATAATTTTGAAAACAGTTTCGAGCGTGCTTTATCCTGACGTCCTTTGCGGTGTTGGATATTGGCCCATTTGGAGTGACCTGCCATGAGGAATCTCTTATTTGTTTAAGTTTGCGGGCTATTTAGGCAATGAAAGAGCTTGGGGCAAGGGTCAAGCGGGGGAAAGCACGCCGCCCCTCCGGATCGGCCTTACATCGACCGCTAGGCCGTCTGCCCCCGTTTCCACATAGACCCCCGATAAGGTCCCCTCGCCGCTGGCCGGTTCAAAACGGCTCGAGCGCATGCGCGTCGTAAAGCGGTGGAGCGGCTCTTCTATGTCCATACCAATAATGGAATTATAGTCGCCGCACATGCCCGCATCCGTTTGAAAGCCCGTGCCCTTGGGGAGAATGCGCGTATCTGATGTAGGTGTATGGGTATGGGTGCCCGCCACGAGCGAGGCGCGGCCATCACAGAAATATCCCATGCCTTGTTTTTCCGATGTGGCTTCGGCGTGCATGTCGACCATGATAAAATCAGCCACTTGCCCGAGCGGGACCGAGTCCAGCTCTTTGCCAACAGCAACAAAGGGATCATCAAGGGCGTCCATAAACACACGGCCCAAAACATTAATAACCAGAACCCGAAAGTTTCCGATTTCATAGAGCCCGACTCCCCGGCCTGGCGCTGTACCCGGCGGGTAATTGACGGGACGTAAAATCTTTTCATCATTTTCGATGACAGAAATACCCTGGGGATTGTCAAAGCTATGATTGCCGAGCGTGATTATATCGACACCGGAGTCGTAGAGGTCCTGAACCGTTGAAGCCGTCACGCCAAAGCCGCCGGCCATGTTTTCAGCGTTGCAGATAACGCAATCCAGCGACAACTCTTTGCGCAGTCCGGGCAGGTGTGCCCCAATCGCTTTACGACCGGCCCGTCCGACGACATCTCCTAAAAACAAAACCTTCATGTAAATTCTTTAAAAAATTGATCCGTCAACATGCCGTCGAGCCTGGCGTCATGAGACTCGGTCGGCAGGATAGATGCTTCTTGCGCAGCATAGGCCACGCCGCAAGCAAAAACCTGTTGCCGGTCTCGCAGTCTTTCTAATGTGCGGTCATAAAATCCGCCGCCATAGCCCAGCCGCATGCCCGTTTGTGTAAACGCCAAGAGCGGCACCAAAACCAAGTCGGGAAACACTTCATCATTTTCCGGAAAAGGCTCGCGGGTATTATGAGGCCCGACCTTGAGCTTCTCGCCGACGCGCCAACTCCGGAAAGTGAGCGGCTTACCCTTGCGAGGCGTGCAAGGCAACGCGAGTTTATGCCCTTGCGCCTCCAGCGCAGCCATAAGGGGCCGGGGATCTATCTCACTCTGTATGGGCCAGAACCCACCGATCAAACGGCCTCGGAATGCCTCAATGGGGAAATGCCCGATGAGCTCCACTGCGCCTGCCGGATCATGAGCCTCGGCGCGCTTTTTCTTGGCTTGCAAGCGCGCCCGGCTTTTGTCGATTGAGAGTTTCATCCCCAATCCCCTTTCGCAGCCTGCCATAAAGTCAGCAGTGAGAGCGCCGCCGTATCGGCCCGCAATATACGCGGACCAAGGGTAACTGGTTT
>CALDSY010000193.1 GCA_937924355.1 uncultured Caulobacterales bacterium | reverse complement strand
GAGCCGGAAAAGCTCCTCTCCTGGGAATTACCGCTTTTTGATATGTGGCCCTACCCCGCCCGCCGCGATCAGGTCATCGAAGCCACGGGCCCGAACTCATGCCGCTATTACTCAACCGACGCCTTCCTCGGGGAGAACGGTATCCACGTCATGCGCTTTGCCGGCCCCTGGGTAAAACAGGCTTTTGATGATACGGCCGACGCACTGAAAGAACGGGCGAGGGTTGTTCGCACAAAGCTAAAACAATTTGACAATCACCAAATCAGCCCAAAAACGCCTTGAATCGGAACACGGTGTCCCAGGGGTAAATTGAGGCAATTCACGCGTGTGCCACCCCTGTTCCACAGTGGAAACTATCCGGCGAGTAGTCGTCCTAGATACATAATGAAAAGGCAGGACAGCGGGAAAAAGGCGATGACCGACTTTTCCATCTTGTAAATGCTGAAGTCATTGGTCGTGTAAAGACCGTAAAAACTGAGATAGCCCAGCGGCACGCAAAGCAAAAAGGTCGACCCAACTGCGCCTGCGATCAAGCATAATATCCAAACCAAAATGAACATGCTATTGTATATGCAGGATGGGTGCCAAGCGGATGACACGGAGGCCCACGTCTATTGGTTTTTTTTTAGCATCTGTAACAATGAGCCATAAATTTTGTTGAGAATTCAGTGTCAATTCTGTTGCTCATCCACAATGATTTTTCCGTCTAACGGCGTTTCATAGCCATAATGTAAAGTCGCAGTAACCTTGATGGTTTGCGGCCCTGACAGAAGAGACATAGAAAGTGCGTTGGTGGTCGAACCCAAAGGTGCGCCGCCGACTGTATTCGCTTGAAAGATAGCGCTGCCATAATCGGCAAGTGGCGCATTAGAGTATAAACCGCTCTTCGCTTCTCGGGTTCCGGTGACGACAACCTCATCACTTCCGCCGCTATAACCTGAGGCGGGCATGGGAGCTGGTTGTGCGGGACATGATCCGCCATTGCTAACCACGGATCCATCCCAACATGTCATATAACTGATCGGCTGTGGCGAGACATTTCGCCTGGAAACCTGTTTCGTGACACTCGGAATAACGCGGTTGACCTGCCGATCCACAACCGAACCAGTCGCGCCGCGATAGCGCCGCGCACTGCGGATCACATTGGGCTGGGGGCCGAAGCGGCTGGTTTGCGCAGGCGCAGTAACGTAGAATTCCTCTATTTCGCCGAGCGTTGTCTCTGTTAAACGCGCATGCGCCTCTGCCTTCTTGCGCGCCAGCTCTACGGCCTTTTCAGCTGCCTTTTGATAATGGGCGTCATAATCCGTAAAGTCATAACCGAAGAGCTGAGCGTCTTTTGCGCCGGCGTCGGCGAGGGCCCGCAAAGCATCACCCGCTGCTTCAGCCGGACTAATCCGAATGACCATCGTCGTTCCGACTTTTATAGATTGAGCCTCGCAGACTTTTTTCGCAATCCTCGGCTTAGGTACACGGCGCTTGATCTCCTTGTCCCCGCGGCGATCCAAATTGCGATTGAAATAATAGTCATTTTGAATATCGTTATGGCGCTTCCAAGCCAGTTGATTGGCATTCTGACATTTTTCATCAAATTCTCTCTTGGACGTTACAGAGGTAAATCCTGTTTCGACCTTGTCGGCCGCCAGAACTGCCTGCACCGCATTCACTTTTTCTGACATAGCATTGAACGCTTTGGATTCGTTTTTATCCTCGCCCATGATTGTGGCTGTTATGACAGCTATATCCGGCTCAGCCCTGACTTTGCCTTCTGCCTGAATGATTAAGGGTTCGGCTTTAAAAGGTTCAAACTTTTGATCCTCGCCTCGGGTTTCCATGAACGCCAAATAGTCTTCCATATCGCCGAGATCAATGGATGGACCGCTAGGCTGGCTGCACCCGCAGAGTGCTAAAAAGGCAGTGCCGAAAACGAAGAGCTTATTCATAGATAAACTCCAAACGAATAGCCGCTGAAATAACCTGCATACCCACATCCAGATTCATATCTGTGACCTCCACTGGTTCACCACCGTCAACCAGCTGTGCACTCTCCCCGGCACCCGATGTCGCAATGCGCGGAGCACGGGCCGTATCTTGATTATAAGTGGGCTCGTAGGAATTAAGATCCACAACACCGACAATTTTAGCGCCGCCTGCCGCCGCCAGTCGTTCCGCTTTTTCTCTGGCATTGGCGATCGCTTTTTCCCCGGCTTTAAGCTCGATTTCCTCAAGGTTTTTGATTTTGTAACCGTCAAGGGTAAGGCGAATAGCGCCGGCCTCAGAAAAGGATGATAAAAGCGATCCGGCAAGTTCTGGCGGGCCGCCAACAAAATTAAAGCTTATAGAGGCCTGTTGTGAAATATCCTTACAGACTTTCTTGGTCACCCGCCTTTCGCCCTCACGCAAAGTGCTATTGGTTCGGTCTGCCTCTTGATTGAAAAGCAGGCAGGCAGGATCTTTAACACCTGTTGTGTTGACAGAGGCGAAGTTAAATTCGCTATCCTTAAGAGTGCTATCGGCTTTTGCCGCCGCTTGAATGGCATTGACCACATCCGCCAAGTCATTCATGGCCCCTTTCGCTGTGCTTTTTTGCTTAATGACCGCGCCTGAGAGCACAAATTGGTCCGGCATAACCTCGACCTCACCTACGCCCGTTACGGATAATGTCTTGATATCTTTACGCTCAACTTCTTCGATTGATTTGCTTGCTGTTGGCGGCTGACACGCGCTAAGTAAAACAATCGCACCCAATAAATATGCTGACTTCATTGTGATCTCCCCATCATCTCTGCTAGCGGATTAAAGCGCTAATAAGCCTAATACACAAGAAAATTACGATGTCCGGAGACGATTGGCGTACGATCAAAACTGGCTGGAGGTGAGGATGGGATTCGAACCCACGTTAGGCTATTAACCTAAACACGCTTTCCAAGCGTGCGCCTTAAACCACTCGGCCACCTCACCTTACCAGGTCATCACTCCCGGTGGTTAACGCCGAGAGGTTTAAGACAAGCGCACGCTTATCTTAAATGTTTGCGAGCCTATGGCTCGCGGGCGGTGCGCCTTAAACCACTCGGCCACCTCACCTTACCAGATTATATCACGCCCGGTGGTTTACGTCGGGCTCTCTGTCGAGACGGCGGTTATATATAGAAGGCGGCGCTGATTACAAGCCCGTTTGTGACGGTCTAATTTGGCCTAAGATCAGAAATTGTCATATTCACCTGAGCTTGAAAGCTTTTGCCCAGTGCCTTGCCATCCACGCTGGTCTCTGACCCAGAGAAATACGGTAGGCCATTTGGGGCGATGTCACATTGGATTTTAAAATCCATGGCCTTCATTTTAGCGACAATCTTGACAGATGTGGGTTCGGTCAACCAGATATGCGAGGTTTTCAATATCAGATCCGGTTTGGAGAATGTCAGCTCCGCCGCCATGCGTTTTTTAATTTTCTTCGGCATGCTTCTTTCGCCGTCGCCGCTGTCACCGCCCAGAAAATGGCCAATAGCATCCGGACTTAACGACACAACGGCCTCGCTTTCGGTCTCTCGCAGGACGGTCACCGAGTCGGACGCCATGACGGCCAAATCAGCCGCGTCCGTCACGCACCAGAAATCCTCGGCAAACTGCGCAGGTGTTTCGCTATTGTCGGCCCTTTCCATATCTTTGCGCATATCTTTTGGGAAATCTTCCCAATCCATACCAAGCAGTTGAGTTCGCTCACCGGGCGCGGCCGTCGGGTCAAACCTGTAAGCGCCCTGAAAGTCCTTATCGCCATCTTTGCCGGAGCGGCTGTCCAAATCAATGGACACCATATAGGTGTAGGGAATGGTTTTTGGCGCGGGCAATGGTCCGGCGTCCACCTGTTGCTGAACTAGGGTTTTAAAATCCGTGGCCGAGGCTGAACCCGCTGCGCAACAAAGCATAGTCGTGATGAGAGTACGAAAAAGGCGCATGGTGGTCATCCTGTTTCATCCCGGATACGCCCCCGCCAGCCGCCTTGCAAATTAACAAGGCGTTAGAATGCTATCGCATGACCAGTGTCATGAACTCGCACAATAACGGACGCGTTTCCCGCGGGTCAATAATATCCTCAACCAGGAACTGCTCGGCGGTGCGAAATGGCGAGGTTACATTGGCCAAACGCGCTTTGATTTTAGACAGTTCCGCTTCTGGGTCCTCGGCTTTTGCCAGATCGGATTTGTAGGCCACCTCCACGCCCCCATCGATCGGGAGAGACCCCCAATCACCGGATGGCCAAGCGAAGCGGTATTGAAAACGGGTATGATCACTCATGGCCGACCCCGCAATGCCGTAGGCTTTACGAACAATCACGGTCGCCCAAGGGATATCGGTTCGGTAAATGGCATTCAGGGCCTCGACCCCTTTGCGAATAGTATTGGCGCGCTCGGCCTCCAGCCCGATCATAAAACCCGGATTGTCCACAAAGTGCACGAGTGGCATTCTATACTTGGCCGCCAGCCCCACAAAGCGTTTGGCTTTTTCGCTGGATCGCGCGGTCCAGCTGCCACCCAGAAATGTCGGATCACTGGCCAGTACAGCCACGGGCCAGCCATCTAGACGGGCAAAGGCCGTGATCACAGAACGCCCCCAATGGCGGCCCATTTCGAACAGGCTGCCGCTATCAAAAACCGGTTCCAAAATCCGGCGCATATTATAGGCTTTTTTGGGGTCCGTGGGGACCGCTTCTAAAAGGCTGTCTTCCCGGCGATCCATAGGATCCGTATTCTCGGTACGGGGCAGTGCTCCGCCCGCATAATCCGGCAGGAAGGATAAAAAGGCCCGAGCCATCGCCATGGCTTCTTCTTCGCTGGCCGCTTCGTCATCAACGGCGCCGTTGCGCGTATGGATTTCTGACCCGCCCAAAGTCTCTTTGTCCACGTCCTCGCCGAGAGCCGCCACGACAGCGGGCCCGGCTGAAAACAGTTGAGACAGACCTTTGACCATGACCGAATAATCGCTGGCAACCACCCGGGCGGCACCAAGTCCTGCCGTGGGGCCAAGTGCCAAAGCCACCACCGGAACCGCCTTAAGGTTTTTAACTACATCGTCCCAGCCTGGGACCCAAGGCACATAGGTGAAGCCCATATCTTCGAGCATCTTGACAGAGCCGCCGCCGCCTGTGCCGTCAATCATTCGGATCAGGGGTAGGCGCATTTGATGCGCCATACGCTCGGCTTGGGTAAACTTGCGCACAATAGACGCGTCCGCCGCCCCGCCGCGTACGGTAAAATCATCGGCCGTCGCCACAACCGGGCGGCCATAAATATCGCCGCGCCCGAAAATAAAATTGGACGGCGCGCTCTGGATTAGCTTCCCGTCTTTGTCATATTTGCCTTTGCCGGCCAGCATGCCGATTTCGCGAAAACTGTCCTTATCGAGCAGCAGTTCCAGCCGCTCTCTTGCGTTTAATTTCCCCCGGTCTTTTTGGCGTTTGACCTTATCAGGCCCGCCCATTTTTAGGGCCATTTCCCGGCGTCGGGCCAGTTCTTCAAGTTCGGATTTCCAGCTCATGCTTTGTGCTTGCGCGATAAATCGGCGAAATCAAGGGAATTAGGTTTGAAACGCGATTATTTTGCGTGTTTAATATTCCAAGTTGATATGACGAAACAGGGATAAGTGGGCGGGCCGTAAATCAGAAGCGTTTAAGTTTGAAGATATGATGCATAGATTATTACTTGCCGGAGCTATTGTCCTATCCGCTTGTTCGCCGAGCGGCGGATGGTCTGGCCCTGACGAAGAAGTCCAAGTCGGAGGCGGCAATCT
>CALDSY010000192.1 GCA_937924355.1 uncultured Caulobacterales bacterium | reverse complement strand
CAAAGCGCAATATGGCTCGCGCTTTTACGCGACTGTGCTCCGATTGCAGGATAGTTTATCCTCTCTGGAAAAATGCCGCATTCCGGTGATTGTGGCTATTCAAGGCGGCTGTATTGGCGGCGGTGTCGACCTGATCACCGCTGCGGATATCCGCCTTGGGACCAAAGACAGCTATATCTGCATTCAAGAGATCAATGTGGGCATGACGGCGGATGTGGGCACTTTCCCGCGTATCCTTAATCATATGCCTGAGGGCGTCGTGCGAGAGCTCGCCTATACGGGCCGCAAAATGGGCGCGGACGAGCTGATGAAGCACGGGCTCTATAACAATATTTATGACACGCAGGAAGAGGCGGTAAACGCCGCGGTCGATATGGCCAAGGTCATCGCCTCCAAACCCCCGGCGGCTGTCTATGGCTGCAAGCGCATCATCACCTATGCCCGCGATCATTCTACGCAGGACACGCTCGACAATATCGGTGTCTGGAATATGTCCATGCTGATCCCGACCGAGATGATGGAAGCCATGCAAGCGGGGATGCAGAAGCGCGATGGGAACTACGCGGACTTGCCTAAGAAGAATTCAGCATAAAAAAACCTGCCGATCGGGGATAATCGGCAGGTCACAATGCGTGAGCTGAATGTATCAGGCCGTGGATTCGGTCTGTGGATTGGTGATCAGAACAACCGCGATAACGGATAAACCGATAACCAGGTAAAATGCCTTGGTGATGCCAGTGAATCCGAACAGGAATGGCGCCGCCGTCAGAACAAGGGCTGCGACAAAGTCAAAGATCAGATGAACTTTGAACGGTATCAGATTGCGGGCGGAGAGAGAGTAATCCGTGATCAGGCTATAAACCAATAGGCCAGCACCGCCTGCGACAGCGAGAAATTTCGCCACACCTTGAAAGCCCAAAAGCAGGGGCACAAGGATGAGCGATAAAGCGACGGCGTAATCGAGTGCGCCGTGAAATTTAGATGGTATAATATGCATTGTAAGGTCCTCTTTCTGTAATGCGAAATCGAGGCGGCCTGATCAAGACCAAGCCGCCAGGTTGATGTCCGTCTTACGCGGCTCTTTCTGCGGCCTGTGTCGACACGACGGGGAAATCGATATCGGTTTGGGCCACATGATTGATGTAATTGGTGAAGATGTTTGCCGCGACTTGGGCGGTGACTTCGGCAACGGCGCCGTCATCATATCCGGCGGCTCTGACGGCTGCGATATCGGCGTCTGTCACAAGACCGCGCTTCTCGACGATTTGGACGGCAAAGGTCAGTAGAGCTTGTAGCTTTGGATCAGTAGATTCACCTTGCAGACGCGCATTGATTTCAGCCTGATCGACTTTCAGGGACGCTGAAATGGCGCTGTGGGCTGAGGCGCAGTAATCACATTGATTGGCACCGGCGACGGCCAGGGCAATGGCTTCGCGGGTCTTGGCGTCAAAAGAGCCTTGGGACAGGGCGGCACCTAATCCCAGGAAAGCGTCAAGCACAGCCGGCTCGGCGGCCATGACTTTGGTCAAGTTAGGGACAATACCCATATTGGATTTAACGGCACCGAGAAGTTCGGCGGCGCGGCCAGTTACGGTTTCAGGATTGATGGGTTGTATACGTGACATTTTGTTTCTTTCTATAATATTGACCAATCGGTCAATTATGAGGTAAAAATAAATCAGCATTTATCGCTGCTGATCCTATTTAGGGAATATTGACCACTTGGTCAAGAATAAAGAATTCACAAAACCGTGATGTTAAATCCTTGATGTCATTGTTATCGACGATATAAGAAATTATGTCTCAATCAAAAACGACTATCGTCACCGGTGCCAATACGGGGCTGGGATTTGAAACCGCCAAAGGTCTCGCCAAGGCCGGGCACAAAGTTTATCTGGCTTGCCGTTCCGAGGACAAGGCGCGGGCGGCTATGGTCAAAATCCGGCGGAAACAAAAAGACGCTGATTTAAATTTTCTGAAACTCGATTTGCTGGACCGGCCCGGCATAAGAGCGGCCGCGGAACAGTTCTCTGCGGAAAACGAACGCCTGGATATTCTGGTCAATAATGCCGGTGTCATGGGGCCGCCTCATACGATCACTCAAAACGGATTGGAATTGCAGCTCGATGCCAATCATATGGGCCATTTCTATCTGACGTCCCTGCTATTGGATCGCCTAGACCAAAAAGACGAGACCCGTGTGGTCAATGTGTCGTCCCTGGCGGGTAAGCGCCCTGACGCCGATATCTATTTCGACAATATCAATTTCGAAAACGGTGCTTATGAAAGCGGGCGCGAATTTATGGGCCTCAAAGGCATGACCGCCTATAGTCAGAGCAAATTTGCCAATCTGCTGTTTACGCTGGAACTGAAAGATCGTCTCGAAGCGGCGGGGAAGAATATCAGATCCATTGCCGCCCATCCCGGCGCGTCCAATACGGATCTCAAGCGGAACATGAAAAAACACCTGCAAATCCTCGCGCCGATTATTGGACGGTTTATGAATATCTCCAAGCCGGAGCAGGGGGCAGAGTCCTTTCTGATGGCCGCGCTTGATCCGAATGTTCGGGCAGGAGAGTTTTACGGGCCTACTGATAACGGCGAATATAATGGACCTGCTGGCTTGGTCCCATTGCCGGAGAACGCGCTTGATAAAGCCCTGGCCAAACGGTTTTGGGAATTTTCAGAAGATCATTTGGGGATCAAGTTTCGGGTTTAATCTCTAAACCCCAATCGCGCCCAAAATCAAATACAGCACGACCGTTATCGTTCCGCCTATCAAAGCATAGGGGAGCTGCGTTCGGATATGATCGATATGGTCGCTGGCACTGGCCATAGAGGAGATGATGGAGGTG
>CALDSY010000191.1 GCA_937924355.1 uncultured Caulobacterales bacterium | reverse complement strand
GCTTTCAGCGGGGTCATCTTATCTTTATCAGCTAGAATGCAAGCGCCGGGAATATTTCCGAGACCGCTGACGGCCTCGTCCCCGCCTATGTAATTGGCGCAGGCTTGCAGGTCCGCGGCCAGCGGATTAGCGCTCATAATGACGCGGCCAATGGCGATCGGCTGCATGCCCGGCACAGGGCTGATGCCGTTATGTGTGGATGGTCCAAACCCCCAATTGACCATCATGTGCGCGGCCTTAGCTGAGCTTTCTTTGGCCGTATCGATTAAAGCCTGATTGACCGGGATCGCCGCCGCCGTGCCAATGGCACAGAGCGATAAAACCCGCCCAGGATTGGCTTTGGCAAATTCGAGCGCGGTTAGAAACCCCTGTGAATGTCCAACCATATGGGCCGCGCTTACGCCGGCGGCATCGAGATAATCCGCCATCCATTTAGCGCTGTCTTCGATGGACGCGCAGGCCTCTCCGGCGGACAGGCTATGGCCCGGGAGATCGGGCGCTAATACTGAATAGCCATGATAGGCAAACCAGCGGGTTTGCAGGGCAAAACTGCGGTGATCAAGTCCGCTACCATGGATAAACACGACAGTTGGCAAAGATGGATCGAATGGCTTACCGCCAGTGGCAGAAAACACTTCGTGGTCGTTGACATCTATTCTCATGACGCGACCCTTGAGGCGGCTTTGAGGCCTTTTTTGAAATCACTCGTGATATCTTTTATGTCCTCCAGACCCACGGAAACCCGAATGAGATCTTCGCTAATGCCGGAGGCTTCTAATGCGTCCTTAGTGAGGCGCGAGTGGGTTGTGCTGCCTGGGTGAAGCACAAGCGTTCGGCTGTCCCCCACATTGGCCAAATGGCTGGCCATTTCCACAGAATTGATAAAAGCGGCGCCGCCGGCACGGCCTCCCGTGACGCCAAAGCACAACATGGCCCCGGCCCCGTTCGGGAATAAGCGTTTGGCAACACTTGAGCTGGCATTACTATCGAGCTCCGGATGATTGACCCATGTGACCGCATCTTGCTCCAATAGCCAGTCTCTAAGCGCCACCGTATTTTCAACATGTTGCTTCATACGCAACGCCAAGGTCTCAACCCCCTGCAAAATTAAAAACGCGTTTTGCGGTGCCATAGCCGGGCCTAGATCCCGCATGGCCTCGGAGCGAACTTTCATAGCAAAACAGCTCGGGCCAAATTCTTCCCAAAACCGCATGCCGTGATAAGGTGCAAACGGCTCGGTCATTTCAGGAAAGCGGCCATTGCCCCAATTAAAATTCCCGCCATCCACAATCGCGCCGCCAATGGCTGCGCCGTGTCCGCCGATCCATTTGGTCACGGAATGCACGACGATATTTGCACCATGTTCAATGGGACGGCAAAGGGCCGGCGTGCTAAAAGTCGCATCGACGACGACAGGTACGCCCATTTCATTCGCAATTTTAGCGATTTGCGGCAGGTCGGAAACTTCCATGCCCGGATTGGAAATGCTCTCGCAAAAGACAAGTTTGGTGTTGGGTTTGATAGCGGCCCGCAAAGCGGCTTCGTCATTGATCGGTACGAAATCCGTATTGATATCAAAGCGCGGCAAAGTATGGCGCAGCAATGTGGCCGTAGAGCCATAAATCTGCGCGGAGGATACGATATGGTCCCCTGCTGAACACAGGGTCGTAAAAGTGGAATAAAGCGCTGACATACCGGAAGCTGTACAAATGGCGCCGCTGCCCCCTTCCAGCGCTGCCAGGCGCTGCTCTAACACCGCAACCGTTGGGTTAGAGATCCGCGAATAAATATGACCGCCCCGCTCTACATTAAACAGGGACTGAGCATCCGACACGTCATCAAACGCAAAGGATGTGGTCTGGTAAATAGGCACAGCTCGAGACCCGTGCTGCGGCTCAGGTGAATAGCCCGTGTGCAAGGCAATGGTCGATGGTTTTAAAAAAGAAGAATTGGTCATAGCTATTATCTCTAAAATTCGCTCACCCCGCTGTAAAGCGGGGTCCACGCTTTTCAAGTTCATTTGCAATTAAAATGAGCTTGGATCCCGCCCTTCGGCGGGATGAGCGGCTTACGTTAGCTGATATTGCTATCCGGGAAGCTCTCTTTTTTATCTTTGATATATTTGAGAAGCCGCGCATCAATATCCGGATCAAGCTCGGGGAGTTTATATTCGGCCAGCATGGTTTTATAGACCTTTTCGGCGCGATCTTCTGCGGATAGCGATCCATCTTCGACCCATTGCTCATAGCTATTATTGTCCGAGATTTTAGACGTATAGAATGCGGTCTGGAAATTCTTCTGAGTGTGTTCACAGCCTAAGAAATGTTTCCCCGGCCCGACTTCCGCCAAAGCGTCCATAGCCTGACCATTTTCGCTCATATCCACGCCTTCGGCATAGACCGCCATCATGCCGGCCTGGTCGGCGTCCATGACGAATTTCTCATAGCCCATAGAGAGGCCGCCTTCTTGCCAGCCTGCTGTGTGGAGCATAAAGTTCACACCTGCCAGTAATCCGTTTTGCAGCGTGTTGGCTGCTTCATAAGCGGCCTGCGCATCCGGAAGTTTAGAGGCGTTAAACCCGCCCGCCGAACGGAACGGTACGCCCATACGCCTGGCAAGAGCGGCGCCCATATTGATGATCAGCGAGGCTTCTGGCGTCCCGAAGGTTGGCGCGCCGGATTGCATGGACATGGACGACACGAAGTTCCCGTAAATCACCGGAGAACCGGGACGCACTAACTGCGCCAGCGCCATACCGACCATGCCCTCGGCAAGGCTTTGCGCCGCAACCGCCGCTGATGTAACTGGCGACATGGCCCCTGCCACCACAAACGGGCTCGGCATGACACATTGATTGTGCCGCGAATAATTCTTGAGCGCGCCCAGCATGACCCGGTCATAGGTCATGGGTGAATTGGCATTGATCAGATTGACCATGACGCAGTTTTCTTCAACGAAGTCATCACCAAATGTGATCTTGGCCATGTCCACTGAATCCAGCGCCCGTTGCGGCGCAGTCACAGACCCCATAAAAGGTTTGTCGGAATATTTGATATGGGAATAGACCATATCATAGTGGCGTTTATTCACCGGAATATCCACCGGCTCACACACAGTGCCGCCGCTGTGGTGCAGGTTGGGTGACATATAGGCAAGCTTTACGAAGTTACGGAAATCCTCAATGGCCGCGTAGCGACGCCCGCCTTCTTTGGAGTAAACAAATGGCGGGCCGTAAGCCGGAACCAGAACCGTATTCTTACCGCCAATTTCGACATTATTGGCGGGATTGCGGGCATGCTGGGTAAACTGCGCAGGCGCGGTTTTTTGGATGATTTCACGCAGCATACCGCGGGGAAATCTCACCCGCGCGCCATCCGCTTTGGCGCCGGCTGCCACGAATATATCAATGGTTTCCTGATCTTCCTGGATGTCGATACCGATTTCCTCAAGAATGGTATCCGCGTTATATTCCAGCTGCGCGAGATCCGTATCATTGAGCACAGAATACTCAGGTATCTTGCGTGTGATATAGGGTTTGCGCGGCGCGGCTGTGGATGCTCTTAATGCGGCGCGGCCTGCGCGGCCGCCGCCTCTTGCTCGTCTGGCCATAATGGTCCCTTTCTCCTCCTCTGCGCCGACGTCGGCGTCTTTGTGAACTATCTTCTGATTTGGCTGTGGCTGTCGGGAATTTCATAGCCCCGACGAAATAATCCTGGAATTTGGGTTCAAGCGCCGTTTCGACTTTTTCGATGTCCTTCACGGCAGC
>CALDSY010000190.1 GCA_937924355.1 uncultured Caulobacterales bacterium | reverse complement strand
CCATCATAGAGGCGCGTATTTGATGGGCATGGGCACGGCGGCCAGCTGGGCGCTGCCTATGCATCCGCGCTATCTTTATACAGTGCCAATGTTCCATTGTAATGGCTGGGGCCATTGCTGGACTATGACGCTGATGGCGGGCACGATTGTTTGCTTGCGGGCCTTCTCGCCGGATAAGTTTTTCGAACAAGCCGAGAAACATAACATCACCCATTTTGGCGGTGCGCCTATCATCATGAATATGCTTTCAAGCGCTCCTGAAGACATGAAGCCGAAATTTGATCATACGGTCAAAGCCATGACCGCTGGCGCGCCGCCGCCCGCCAGCGTGCTCGAAGCCATGGCTCATATGAATTACGAAATCATGCATGTTTACGGCCTGACGGAGACCTATGGTCATGTCTTGCAAGCCGCGCCGCAGGAAGAATGGTCTGAAAAAACCATCTCTGAGCAAGCGGACCTGAATGCGCGCCAAGGGGTGGTCTTTACCAATCTGGACGGCGCTGCGGTCCTCGGTGAGGACGGTGCGCCTGTTGCTCATGATGGGGAGTCTATGGGCGAGATTGTTCTGCGTGGCAATGTGGTCATGAAAGGCTATCTCAAAGACCCGGCCGAAACGGAAAAAGCCTTTAAAAACGGATGGTTCCAGTCCGGTGATCTGGGTGTTGTTTACCCCGACGGCTATATCCAGCTCAAAGATCGCGCCAAGGATATTATCATTTCCGGCGGCGAGAATATCTCATCGGTTGAGGTAGAGAATACGCTTTATAAGCACCCGGCTGTGGATGTGGCGGCCGTGGTGGCTATGCCCGATGATAAGTGGGGCGAAGTGCCTTGTGCTTTTGTCGAGCTTGCGCCTAGCGCTTCGGCCACAGAAGAGGACCTCATCAACCACTGCGCCGATAATATGGCTCGTTTCAAGCGCCCGAAAAAAATCGTGTTTGGAGAGCTCCCGAAAACAGCGACCGGAAAAATTCAGAAAAAGATCCTGCGCGACCGGGTGAAGTCCTTTTAGGTCCTTATCCGGTATTGATGCATGTGTTCGTAATGGGGGATCATCTGCTCATGAACCTCTTTGACCCTATCGGGTGCGTCCGCAATATCGATATATTGCGTGCGTTTTTGTGGTTTTAGTCCATCAGAATTGCGTAGATTCGCATGAAATGAGCCGCCATCCCACCAGCTGACTTCGTCCCGTGCGCCAGGTTCCCAAGAGAGAGCACTTTCCATAAATTCAATGCCAACGCCTTCGCACCATTTCCCGATAATGCCATGCGGGTTTTCGAGCATATCGTCACTATCGATCACAGGCGGAGCTATGCCGTCACGCTGTGCGATGCGGTCGAATAGCTCTCGTTGTTCTGGGAAGCCGACTTCTTTGATGTGAAAATCCGGCCATTTGTCATACATGGATGTGATGGTTTTGGCCGGGTCTCGGATGAGGAAAGAGTGCGTGAATAGACCAAGGCGATCCTCCGTCCACATATGATCGACATAGTGAGGGAAGTCTTTGGAAAAGACGGGTTGTTCTTGCGCTAGGTCGACCAGTTTTTGCCAAACTGAATCGAACGTCAGTCCAGCTATGCGCAGACTATCCGCCGTCAGACGCGGCCATAACGGGTCTTCGCCCTGATACCAAGCCTCACCAAAAGGTTCATGAAGACAATGTAGATCTCCGCGTTGACGCATCATCCATTCAAAGGCGGTCGAAGTCGAGCGTGGCACAGCCCAGAGTTTGATGATTGGATGCATGTCTACTCCTTCAGGGATGACAAAAGCCGGCCTTGTTGGGTCACCGGCGCGATACCAAGTGTTTTAAATATACGCCAATAAAGTGCCGTATCATGGCCAATAACTGGTTTGCCCAGCATGGCCTCAAGTTCAATTTCAAGATGAACCGGACGTTCGGCTTGCCCATTCGAGCCAGAGCGAAAATTACACATTCCGTTGATGAGGTAAGCATCTACATTGGGGGCTTTTTCGGCCACGTAAGAAAAGCTTTTCTCAGCAAGGTCACCGTCAAAACACCAGATGCAGGCATTTACCTCTTCCTGTGTGTCGTACCACCCTTGGTCGACAAAATTGCCAGCCCAGACGACATCAAACCCGGCCTCGATCAAAAAGTCGACCGTGCCTTGCCACCAACTGGGATGATGATAGGCGGCGTTGAGGGCTACCTTTTCAATATTCTGGTCGCGCAAGGCTTCGACCATGGCATAGCCGGCCATATGAAACGGCGTTTCATAAGTGTCGGAAAGACGCTTGCAAAAGTCTCGGATGCCATCAACGCCCAAACCCGAGGCGTGGACCCAATTGGAGCCGACCTGTCCGCAGACATCGACGCCATTATTCGCCATGCATTCGACGAATTCCTCCAGCAGGCCGAAATTCTTTTTGCGCTGTGTCAGGAGGTGTTTGTAATCCGGGACATGGAGCATGCGGCCATGCACGCCGACCGTGCCGGGCGACATTCGTAGAAAATCGCTGGGCGCGGCGTCAAAATCATGGGGCGGACATGTAAAGCCGACTTGATGAGGAAAGAGCTTATTTTTGGGATTCTTCCAATGATCGGCTTTTTGGTAACTGATCAATCGTGTTCTCTGTGATTGTTTTTTAAATCCCGCGCCAAAGATACGCACATCAAGATCAATATGGGGATCAATGGCAGGGAGCCGATAACTGTGATCGACATGACGGTGTCCAGACTATCCGAAATCACCGCGCCTAATGTCATAAGAAACAGAATGCCAATCCAGGTGAACCGTGAGATGAGCGGCGGATCTGTTTCTGGATTGATTTCTTTCGACGAAACACTCGCCGCGATATAGGCGGCTGAGTCCATGGTGGTTGCGTAAAAAATCACGCATACGATAATAAACAAAAGCAGCGTGGCTTTCCCGCCCGGCATGTTCGCGGCAATATCAGCGGTGATCAAATAGAGACCGTTACTGGGGTTGTCTTTCAATGTTTGGACGAGGGCGATACCGCCTTCTTGTCCAGTCTGATGGAGTTGCTCAAGGTGCAAAGCATATCCGCCGGCAATGGCCATATAAGACATGGTCCCCAGACACCCCCAGACCAATGTTCCCAGTAATACCTGTTTGATGGTTCTCCCTCGCGAAATTCGGGCAATGAAAAGACCGACAAAGGCCGCGAAAGCTAGCCACCAGGCCCAGTAAAACACCGTCCAAGCTCCGACAAATCCGGTTTTCTCAATCGGGTCTGACCAAAGAATAATCCGAAAGAAATTATCGGCCATCAGGCCCAAACTATTTGTCGCCATTTCCAAAATGAAAACGGTCGGACCGACGACCAAGATCATAAGCATCAAAAACCCGGCTAGGATCATATTGATATCTGCGAGTTTCTGAATACCTTTTTTAAGGCCCAAAATTGTACTCGTACCAAACAATAGCACCCATCCAGCCAGTACGATCACCTTGAGGGTCGTCCCGTCCGCCATACCTGTCAATTTCGACAAAAGGGCCGAGAGCAAAGGAACGCCGATGCCCAAAGACGTTGTTGTACCCGCGATAATTCCCAAGATAATAAATATGTCGATGACATTTTTCATCATGGGCTTACCGGTTTCCGGCAAGACCGTGTCGCAGGCCTCACTGATCAGAAGCTTGGGTTTCTTTTTCACATAAAGAGAATATGCAATTGGAATGGCTGCGATGGCGTAAAAGGCCCAAGGCACCAACCCCCAATGGATCATGGGATACATGTGGGCCCATTCATAGGCCTGGTTCGACATAGCTTCTACGCCGAGTGGTGGTCCCATGAAGTAGTAAATCGGCTCGCCAAAGGCCCATGTTACCAATCCGGCTCCAATACCGGCTGTGAACATCATCGCGATCCAGTGAAGCGTTCCAAATTCTGGTTTTTCATCCGGGTCCCCAAGCTTAACATTGCCGTAGCGACCAAGCGCCAACCAAAGGGTGTAAAGGAGAATTCCGGCACCGAACATCAGGTACAGCCATCCTGTGTAATCGATAACCCACTTTTTTGCGCTGGCGGTTACGGATTTCATTTCATCTGTGAACCAAACAAACCCGATGCCAATTAGCGCAGCGATGATCGCTGATGGAATGAAGACCTGCAGGTTCAAGGCTGGCGACGTATGTTTGAAGGGAGGAGGATTTTTAGACATAGATGTTTATGCTGAATCAAATTGGAAAAGTAAAAGGTCCAGTGGATAATAATGCAGATTAGAATGCTATCTTATTTTATCCAGGGGTGCATAATTCTATTCCATCCCCATTTCGGCCATAGCCTTGCGGGCCGCGCGGAAACATTCCAGCGATTGTGGCACCCCGCAGTAAATGGCGATGACATGGATGATCGCGCGTAGCTCCTCTTTGGTGACACCGTTTTTGATGGCGCCTTTGCAATGCAGCTCCCACTCATGCATTTTGCCGAGCGCCCCGATCATTGTCAGGTTCATCATTGAGCGGGTTTTATTGTCGATGACATCATCGGACCAGCCAAAGCCCCA
>CALDSY010000189.1 GCA_937924355.1 uncultured Caulobacterales bacterium | reverse complement strand
TCAGGCCGGCCCCATCGCCAAGACGGTGAAAGACAGCGCCATCCTGCTCGACTCTATGGCCGGCTATGATCCAAAAGATTCCACGTCTCTAAATGTGGATAACGGAGACTGGGTCGCGTCGTGTGAGAAATCTGTCAAAGGCCTACGGATCGGGATACCCAAAGAATACACGATTGATGGCATGCCGCCGGAGATTCAGTCTCTATGGGATGAAGGCATTGAATGGATGAAAGATGCCGGCGCGGAAATCGTGCCTGTTTCGCTGCCGCACACAAAATATGCTCTGCCGGCCTATTATATTGTTGCGCCGGCTGAAGCCTCTTCGAATTTAGCCCGTTATGATGGTATGCGTTACGGCGCGCGCGTCGATGGTGAAGACCTCAACGACACCTATGAACGCACTCGCGCTGCCGGGTTCGGAGCAGAGGTGCAGCGCCGGATAATGATCGGCACCTATGTGCTGTCTGCTGGGTATTATGATGCCTACTATTTGCGAGCCCAGAAGGTCCGTACTCGTATCGCCGAAGATTTCAAGAACGCATGGGAAAGCTGTGATGCTTTGCTGACGCCGACGGCGCCTAGCGCACCTTTCGCCATTGGGCGCAAGGTCAATGATCCAATCACCATGTATCTCAATGATATCTTCACGGTGACAACCAATTTGGCCGGATTGCCGGGGATTTCCGTGCCTGCGGGACTGGATAAGGACGGCTTGCCGCTCGGCCTTCAGGTGATCGGTAAAGCGCTCGATGAAGACACGGTTTTCTCAGTGGCAGGGGCGCTCGAAAAGGCCGCGAATTTCACGGCTAAGCCTGAAAAGTGGTGGGTGTAGTGTCTTACGGAGACAACCTGTATCTATTTAATCATGACTCAATGAAATCTTATGATTTGGGAAAAATTCTGTCCGGCGGGGCTGTGGACTATAAAATTGGGAATCCAGAGAGTCTTGACGCGGGTAATTGTCGTGATGTTCGAGACCAAATCCTTGTGACAAACGCCAATAAGAAAATAGAAATAGTGGTTTCAAACACGTCTCGATGGAATGATCTAATTTCAATGCCATTCAATCACATTTCCTTGGATGATATCCTTTCTAAAGGAGCGGAATAATGTTTACAGCAAAGCGCGTCGCTGAAGAAAAAGACTGGCTCAAGGGCGAGACCGGAGATTGGGAAATCATCATCGGCATGGAAGTCCATGCACAGGTTGCCTCCAATTCGAAACTATTTTCCGGCGCGGCCACGGAATATGGGGCGGAGCCGAACACGCAGGTGTCTTTGGTCGATGCGGGCATGCCGGGTATGCTGCCCGTTGTGAACGAATTCTGCGTTGAGCAGGCTGTCCGGACAGGATTGGGCCTGAATGCTCAAATCAATCTATACTCCCGGTTTGATCGCAAGAATTACTTCTATGTGGATTTGCCTCAGGGCTATCAAATCTCGCAATTTGCCCATCCGATTGTCGGCGAAGGCGAAATTGAAATTGAACGCGAAGATGGCGATACCATTACCGTTGGTATTGAGCGCCTGCACCTTGAACAGGATGCGGGTAAATCTGTGCACGATCTATCGGATGATGAGACCTATGTGGATTTGAACCGCTCAGGCGTGGCGCTGATGGAGATCGTTTCCAAACCGGATATGCGCAGCCCCGAAGAAGCGTCCGCCTATGTGGACAAGCTGCGCGGCATTGTTCGGGCCCTAGGGACCTGTGATGGCGATATGGAAAAAGGCAATATGCGGGCCGATGTGAACGTGTCTGTCCGGCGTCCAGGCGGCGAACTTGGCACGCGCTGCGAGATCAAAAATGTCAATTCGCTACGGTTTATCCGGCAAGCCATTATGCATGAGGCACGTCGTCAGATCGGGATTATCGAAGCCGGGGGAACCATTGATCAGGAAACGCGTCTCTATGATAGCGTCAAAAATGAGACCCGCTCCATGCGCTCCAAAGAAGATGCCCATGACTACCGCTATTTCCCGGATCCGGACCTGTTGCCGCTAAATCTAGAGCAGAGCTTTGTCGACGGGATTAAAGCGAACCTGCCGGAATTACCTGATGCGCGCAAAGCACGTTTCGTATCAGAGTTCGGTATCCCGTCCTATGATGCTGGCGTTCTGACCGTCGATAAAGCGGTCGGGGATTTCTACGAACAGCTCGTCAAAGGCGGCGACCAACCTCGCGATGCTAAAATCGCGGCCAACTGGATGATGGGCGATTTGTTCGGCGCGCTCAATAAATCTGCCATTGAGCTGTCCGACAGTCCTGTCAGTGCCGACGCGTTAGGCGGTCTTCTTGATCGCATCGGTGACAATACGATCTCCGGCAAGATCGCGAAAACCGTGTTTGAAAAAATGTTTGAAGACGGCGGAACCGCCGACGAAATCATCGAACGCGAAGGCCTGAAACAGGTCACGGATACAGGTGCCATCGAAGCTATGGTCCAAGAGGCACTAGACGCCAACCCGGCCCAGGTCGAAAAAGCCAAAGATAATCCAAAGCTATTGGGCTTCTTCGTTGGTCAAGTTATGAAAGCCAGCGGCGGTAAAGCCAATCCGCAGGCGGTAAATCAGATTTTGCGGGATAAGCTGGGGCTGTAGTCTGGCTGTCATTGATTTGATCTGCACATCATAGCGCTGCGTAAAACGGGTTAGGAGGTATGTCTATGACCCGTTTTTCTGTTTTTGCCGTTTTGATTTTATCTATAGCCATGGCTTTGTTTTTAACGCCCCAAGCCCATGCCATCGAAAAACCGGCTTATGAAGTCCTGCAAAAAGAGGGCAAAATAGAAATCCGCGAATATCCGCCCATGCTCTTGGCGGAGGTAACGGTGACGGGTGACCGCAAAGAAGCGGCCAATAAAGCGTTCCGCAAGCTGGCAGATTTCATCTTTGGTGATAACCAGGTGCAGTCCAAAATCAAGATGACCTCGCCGGTTGTTCAGACAGAGGTCAAATCAGAAAAAATCAAAATGACGTCGCCGGTTATGCAGACGCAAACGTCAAAAGGACAATGGGTTGTCAATTTCATGATGCCATCCAAATATACGATGGAATCCCTGCCCAAGCCGATCAACTCCGAGATCACCATCAGGGAAACCAAGCCTTACAAGGCTCTTACTATTCGTTTCTCAGGGCGCTGGAAGCAATCCAAACTAGACAGAAAAACTAAAGAATTGCACGCTTATGCGACTGCCAGTGGTTTGAAGATTGCCGATACGCCGGATTATGCCTTTTATGACCCGCCTTTCATGCCTGGCTTTGCTCGTCGCAACGAAATACAATTCCGATTGGTAGAGTAGAGCGTTCTTGCCTTCCGTCGTCCCGATGTTTATCGATTAGGTTATGTCCAGATCTGGAGACCAAGCATAATGAAACTCAACGAGGGCCCGGCTTTTGGAGCACTAATCATCGGCGTGGGCGTCGGGTTTCTAGTCTGGCAGAGATGGCAAAGCCCAGCCCTGGCGATAGGGGCCGGAGTTGGCGTAGCTGTGGCCGACTATATATTTCTGATCTTCTTGAAAAAAGTTTTTAAGAAATAAGACAAGCCTTGATTTGCATCCACCGCTGTTGTGTAAGTCTCGCAATGATCATGCGAGAATAACTATGGCTTTAAACATCGACAAATCTTCTTCTGTAACCGATGCTCTGATGACCCGGATTACGGTCCGCGCCTATCTGGACAAGCCGGTCCCAAGCGAAATTTTGACCCGCATATTTGACACGGCCCGACGGACGCCATCAGGTGGCAATCTCCAACCTTGGCGCGCTCATGTTATGACTGGGAATACGCTCAAGGCCTTCACAGAAGAAGCCGCTCAGAACACACTTGGCGGCAAACAGGAAGGTGAGACCTTCCCGGCCTATCCCAGCCCGCTATGGGAACCTCAACGCAGCTGGCGTTACAAACTCGGTGAGGACATGTACGGGCTCTTGGATATTCCGCGCGAGAACAAGATGGGCCGGCTGATCTGGCTGGCAAATAATGCCAAGTTTTTCGAGGCCCCCGTCGGGGTTATTATCACAGGGCACAAGGACTTGCTGATGCCGCAACATCTGGATGTGGGCATTTATCTTCAGTCACTCATGCTGCTGGCCCGCGAAGAAGGATTACACACGGCGCCGCAAGGCTGGTGGCGGCGTCATCCGGAAACTGTGAAGAAATATTTGGATGTGCCAGATGACGAGCAGGTATTGGTTGGCATGTCGTTGGGGTATGGAAATCCGGAGGCCAAGGTCAATGATTTGTGGGCAGATCGGGCAGAGCTTGAGGAATTGGTGCACTTTTACGACTAATTCGTTGCAAGAATTTCACAAATTTGGACTTCTTTTTTCTCTTGGCTTTGTCTAAAAGACACAACGTAAGAGGGATAAGAAGAGATGAACCTGAAAGAAATTTTCATCGCCATCATATTGTTTGTGATGTCGCTTCTATTCGGCGTTTAACGCGTTAAAGATTTCGCTTCCGAAGTGAGATCCCGGGCGGGGTTGCGATTGTGACGCGAACCGCCTAAATACCTGCCCATGACTGCTACAATTATGGATGTCGCTCGCCGCGCCGGTGTTTCTATGAAAACCGTATCGCGCGTTATGAATAATGAGCCTTCCGTATCGGACACGACACGGGAAAAAGTCAATCACGCAGCTCTGGAGTTGAATTACACGCCTAATCGGGCGGCGCGGGGCTTGGCCAGTTCTAAATCATTTTTGATTGCTATGCTCTATGATATCCCCAGTCCAGGCTACACAATCAACTTGCAAAAAGGGGCGACGGAGGCCTGCCGGGAACATGGCTATCATCTGATTGTTGAGCCTTTGGATACAAATGTCGAAGATGTGGCCAAAGAAATAACAGGGCTGATTACAAGATTGAGTGTGGACGGCATAATTCTGGCGCCGCCCATTTGTGACAATGCGGCCGTAATCCAATTATTGGCTAAAAAGAATACGCCTTATATTCCGATCGCTCCGTCCGCCAATCACGGGGACATTCCTTACGTGGTTATGGATGATGCAAGAGCAGCCAGGGAAATGACAAAACATCTCATTGATCTAGGACATACAGAAATCGGATTCGTCAAAGGTCATCCGCGCCACAGCGCAAGCTCTCTGAGATTTCAGGGATACCGGGAGGCCATGCGGGCAGCGGATTTAACGATTAATCCCGACTGGATTGCCGACGGTGAGTTTACCTATAAATCCGGAGTCGAAGCCGGGAAAGCGATCCTAAACGCCAAAAAACGGCCTAGCGCTATTTTTGCCTCAAATGACGACTCAGCCGCAGGCGTGATGGCCGCTGCAGCAGCGCTGGGAATATCCGTGCCCACGGATCTGTCTGTTGCGGGATTTGATGATACTACAATTGCAAGTTCGGTTTGGCCTCCATTGACGACAATCCGGCAACCCGTCGTGGATATGGGATATAAGGCCGCCAAATTGCTATTGGTGAAGGACGACGTTGAGCCTGGCAAAAACATTATGCAACATGCGCTGATTGAGCGGGGGTCTACGCAAGCCGTCTAATTAATTGACAGCGCTGTCATTTTTGTTAAAGGACAGTGATAACAGACATTCAAACTAGTGATAAAATATGTCTACAGACGAGAAACAGACATCTTCAGCCTTTCTTCCGGTCAATACATTCGATCTGGTTGTCTTTGGGGGAACGGGTGATTTAGCCCGGCGTAAGCTGATACCCGCCTTGTATCACCGGTTTTGCGATGGACAGATCAGCGGCGACAGCCGCATCATTGGCACATCCCGGTCCGAACGCACGGATAGCGCCTACGCAAAGCAAATGCACAAGGCGTATAAAGAGTTCTCCAGCGGAAATGACTACGATGATAGCCAGTGGGATGAATTTTCGAACAAGCTCAAATATGTGGGTCTCGATGTGGGCGATAAGGCGGCGGACTGGAAGGCACTTGGAAAAGCCCTGTCCAAAGATAAAGACCGGGTGAGAGTTTTTTATCTTGCCGTGCCGCCAAAATTATTTGTGCCCATTTGCAATGGTCTAAAGGCCGCCGGACTCGTGACAGAGAATGCCCGGGTCGTATTGGAAAAACCGCTGGGGACCGACCATGCTTCAGCGCAAGCGACCAATGCGGGCGTTGGGGCCGTATTTGATGAAAACAAAATTTACCGCATCGACCACTATTTGGGTAAGGAAACGGTCCAGAACTTGTTGGTCCTGCGGTTTGGGAATATTTTACTGGAGCCGCTTTGGTCAAACCGGGCCATTGATCACATCGAAATCACCGTAGCAGAATCCATCGGTGTGGGCGGACGCGGTGCTTATTATGATACAGCTGGCGCCCTCCGGGATATGGTGCAGAACCATCTTCTTCAGCTCTTGTGTTTGACGGCAATGGAAACGCCAGCGTCATTGGATGCTGACGATGTTCGCACGGAGAAGCTTAAAGTGCTTCGCGCGCTCAGACCGATCACCAAAGACGTGGCATCCTATGTGACTGTACGCGGTCAATATGCTCGCGGGAAAGTCGACGATGAAGTCATGCCGGATTACCTGACCGATGTGGGCGTGGATTTCAGCGAGACCGAAACATTTGTCGCCATCAAAGCGCATATTGATAATTGGCGGTGGGCAGGCGTACCGATTTATATTCGTACGGGGAAACGGATGGCATCGCGCCGTTCGGAAATCGTTATTCAGTTTAAACCCGTACCGCACTCCGTGTTTGGCCCGACCAAGCTTAATCCCAACAAGCTGGTCATTCGTTTGCAGCCTGATGAGGCAGTCAATTTGTGGATGGAAATCAAAGAACCCGGTGCGGGCGGACTGCGGCTAAAGACGCTGCCGCTAAATCTGTCCTATGCCGACAATTTTGCGGTCCGTTATCCAGATGCTTACGAGCGTTTGCTCATGGATGTGGTGCGCGGGAATTTATCGCTCTTCATGCGCGGGGATGAGGTTGAGGCTGCGTGGAAATGGGTGGACGAAATCATCAAATCCTGGGCTGATTCAGGACAGCGACTTGAACTCTATCAAGCCGGTCAAGACGGACCCGACGAGTCTCACGACATGCTTGCCAAGGACGGCAACAAATGGGTCTAGATCAGTTGATAAAAACAGAACACCGTTTTCGCGTGTTCACGAACCGCGATGAGTGGGCGGACGCAGCGACAAGCTGGATCGCCGATAATCTTTCAAATACCATCGCAAGTCGGGGCGAGGCCGTCATCGCTTTGTCGGGGGGCTCGACACCCGTACCGGTTTACGGCGCGCTTTCTAACGTCAAGCTGGCTTGGGAGAAGATCAGAGTCGAAATCGTCGACGATAGAGAAACGGCTGATCCGGATGGGCGCAACGCCCGGATGATTGAGAAAACGCTCCGCAAGAATAATGCCGCGGCCTATGTCAGGGCGCGCTTTGATGAAGCAACGGCGACCGCGAACGCCCATTTGGATCTCTGTGTTATGGGCATGGGGACAGACGGACATACAGCGTCCTGGTTTCCGGGTGCCAAAGGGCTTTCGCAAGCCATGGATTTGAATGCGCCCTTCGCCATCAAAACCATCGACGCCACAGGATGTCCAGGTGCCGGAAAATATCCACGCCGGAACACCATGACATTGCCGGCCGTTTTAAATAGCCGTCAGATTCTCTTATTACTCACCGGTGAAGAAAAACGCCGGGTCTTTGAAACAGCGGCGCAAAAATCTGTTTATGATGCGCCCGTTAAAGCCTTACTTGCAGCCGGCCCCCGTCTAACCGTAATGTGGGCGCCGTAAGGATATAAAATGAATTCTGTCATTCAAAGTGTAACGGATCGCATCATCAAGCGTTCTGCCAAATCTCGATCTGGATATCTGGACCAGATCAAGGCCAATTACCGGGACGGCCCTCGGCGTAAATTCTTGTCAGAAGGCAATCTAGCTCACGCCTCAGCCGCCTGTCCTCTGCACGAAAAAGTAGAAATTCTGGGCGCTAACTGGGCTAATCTAGGAATCATTACGTCGTATAATGATATGCTTTCCGCCCATCAGCCCTTTGAAAAATACCCGCCCTTGATCAAACATGCAGCCCGCCGCAACGGGGCGACAGCTCAGGTCGCCGGGGGCACACCCGCTATGTGCGACGGGGTCACTCAGGGTAAGGACGGTATGGAATTATCCTTGCTGTCGCGCGATACCATCGCCATGAGCACGGCGGTGGCGCTATCCCATGACATGTTTGACGCCTCAATTTTACTGGGCGTGTGTGACAAGATCGTACCGGGCCTTTTGATCGGGGCGCTGCGCTATGGACATTTGCCATCTATTTTTGCCCCGGCTGGACCCATGCCGTCGGGTATTCCTAATCCGGAAAAAGCGAAAATTCGCCAGCAATTTGCCCTAGGTGAAATAGGCCGAGAAGAGCTCTTAAAAGCGGAGTCAGAGTCTTATCATGCCCCGGGAACCTGTACATTTTATGGGACCGCCAACTCCAATCAGATGTTGATGGAATTGATGGGGTTACAGCTGCCCGGAACATCCTTCGTTCATCCAAATACACCGCTGCGGGACGCCTTAACTGCGCAGGCCACCCGGCGCGCCATTCAAATTTCGCATCTCGGTGACGACTATACACCGATTGGCAAAGTTGTGGATGAAAAGGCCGTTATCAATGGTCTTGTCGGTCTTATGGCGACCGGCGGCTCAACAAATGTCGCCATACATCTGGTCGCGATCGCGCGCGCCGCAGGCATCATTATTAACTGGGATGACTTTGCGGAAGTTTCTGCAGCGGTGCCCTTAATCTGTCGTGTCTACCCCAATGGCGTTGCGGATGTGAACCATTTCCACGCAGCGGGCGGAATGGCCTATCTGGTTGGTGAGCTCATCGAAGAGGGCTTAGTCCACACGAATGTGACGACTATTGCCGGCGGTGACGGCCTCCATGAATATACGCGCGAGCCTATCAGAAATGCCCACGCAGAGGCCGACTATGTCCTATTTAGAAAAGGACCTACCGAGAGCCTCGACAAAGAAATATTGACGGACTTTAAAACGCCGTTCCGACCAGATGGAGGTTTGCGCCTTCTCTCAGGTAATCTGGGGCGTAGTATGATGAAAGTTTCTGCCGTCAAACGCGACAATTGGTTAGTCGAGGCGCCGGCCATTGTCATTGAGCATCAGGACGAGCTCAAAGCCATGCATAAGTCAGGTGAGCTGGAAAAGGACTTTGTGGTTGTACTGCGCTTTCAAGGGCCGCAGGCCAATGGCATGCCCGAACTCCACGCACTAACCCCGATATTTGGCGCTCAAATGGATAAAGGGTTCAAGGTCGCGCTCATCACGGATGGACGCCTGTCCGGGGCCTCAGGAAAATTCCCGGCTGCGATCCACGCTGTGCCCGAAGCCTTACAAGGCGGGCCACTCTCACAGGTTCAGGACGGCGACATTATCCGGATTGACCCGCTTAATAATAAATTTGAAGTGGTCGATGTGGATATTTCCAAACGCGAAAAAGCCAAACCTAAAAAGCGGGCTTTGTCGGATATGACGGGCATGGAGATGTTCGCCCCGATGCGCGCCGCAAGCCGAAATGCCGAAGAGGGTGCCTCCTTCTTGGGCGAGCCAGACTGGATGGCATAATCTGAATTAGGCGGCGTTGAATTGCAGCTTGGCCAGTCGTGCATAGAGGCCGCCATTCTTGACCAGGGCTGCATGTGTACCCTTTTCGACAATCCGTCCTTTATCCATAACGATAATGCGGTCCGCCTTTTTGACAGTGGCAAGCCTGTGGGCAATAACCAGCGTGGTCCGATCTTTGGACAGAGTTTCGAAGGCCTTTTGAACGGCCATTTCGCTTTCCGCGTCCAATGCGCTGGTGGCTTCATCCAGAAGAAGGATCGGCGCATCGCGTAAAATGGCCCTGGCAATGGCGATGCGCTGGCGCTGGCCGCCTGATAAAGTCGTCGCCCGTTCGCCCAAATCTGTTCCATAACCTTCGGGCAGGGCGGAAATAAATTCATCTGCATAAGCGGCTTTGGCGGCAGCTTTGACGTCGAGGTCGCTGGCGCCTTCCCGGCCATAACGGATATTGTCCAGAGCCGACCCGGAAAACAAAGGTGTGTTCTGTTGAACGATCGCAAATTGACGGCGTAAAATTTCCGGGTCCATCTCTGTTGTGTTCATACCGCCCAGACGGATTTCTCCAAACTCAACATCGTAAAATCTGAGCATGAGTTGAAATAGGGTCGATTTGCCAGCGCCTGAAGGACCAACAATCGCCACGGTTTCGCCGGGCTTGACCTCAAAGGTCAGGTCTTCAATGACAACGTCATTGGGCCGGGATGGATATCTAAACGCCACATCTTTAAATGCAATGCCCGTGTCGGCTTGTGGCATTTTGGGATTTAGCGGGGCAATGATTTCAGGTTCAGCCTGCAAGATCTCTACAAGGCGTTCCGAAGCCCCGGCGGCGCGCAATAGATTGGTCCACGTCTCGGTCAGGAAGGAGAAGTTCGACAAGGCAAAGAACGCATAAAGCGAGAACTGTCCGATATCCCCGCCGGTCATCCGACCGGAGACAACTTCATTGGCCCCATACCATAAGATGCTGACGACACCGCCCAGAGCAACAACGAAAATGATCGCCGTTAGAAACGTCCGGATGACGATCCGCTTGCGTTGCAGGTCATAAGTCGCGTCAACAACTTTGGTAAAGGCGGCGTCCTCAAAGTCTTCGCGCGTAAAGGCTTGAACGGTTTGAATGGCGGATAGTGTTTCACCGGCCCGGGCCGAAGCATCGGCCAGTCGGTCTTGACCATCCCGGGAAAGATTTCGGATTTTCCGGCCCAGAACGATCACCGGGACCAGGATTAACGGCCCCATCGCCACGACCATGAGCGCCATTTTCCAATTGGTGAAAAACATCATAAAAATGGCGCCGGCGGCCACTGCTAAAGCACGGATACCAAACGAGATCGACCCAGTGACGACCGTTTCAATCAGCGTCGTGTCTGTCGTCAATCGGGAGAGGACCTCGCCGGTGCGGACCCGTTCAAAATAGGCGGGGCTCAGTTTTAACAAATGCGAATAAACCTTGTTACGAAGATCCGCGATGACCCTTTGCCCTAATGTGTTGATCAAATAGGCGCGAACAGGCCCGACGATGGCGTAAATCCCCACAATAATGAATGCGAATTTGAAATAGGGGGAGAGGTCTGCCGCGCCGTAAACATTTATAGTCTTGCACATCTCAATGGTCATGGCTTTGTCGCCGCCAAAACCGCAATCAATGATGAGTTTCGCCAGTGCTGGAATGGTGAGCGTGGCCATAGACGATAAGGCCAGAAAAATTAAAAACAGAGTGAGCCGGCCAGGATAGCGCGCGATAAAAGGCCAAATATACCGCAAGGGTCGGATTGACCGGGACCGCGAACGATGGCCGCTTTCCTGATCTATTTTGGCTGCGTAAGCTGCCCCCCCGCCTCGCCGAACGTTTTTGCCTGGTTCCGACATGAGCCGGGTTCTAAACGATTTTAAAAAAAATGGGCCTGTGACAAATTGGTTTGGCTAGAATACAAAATAGACGGCCACGAAGCCGGCAATGGTCACCATAATTAGAATGGCCGCCACCGCGCCTGAGCGCCGCTGCAACAGACGCTCAAATGATGGCCCGAGGGCATAGATGACGCCTGCAAATGCGAAAAACCGCAAGGTTCGACAAAGCAAAGAAATGGCGAAGAAAAGCGGAAAGCTGAAACTCACAACACCGGCGGCAATAGCACCAAGTTTATAAGGAATGGGCGAAATAGCGGCCACAGCAATCATCCAGGCCCCATGGGTTTGGAGGTCAGCCTTAAATCCCTCAAACTGGCTTTCCAAGTTATAGGTATTGATTATCCATGCCCCTAGAGTTTCGGTCAAATACGCCCCTATGAAATAGCCAAGACAGCCGCCGGCAACGGAAGAAAGACTCGCAATAACAGCGGCCTGCCATAGCCGTTTTCGATTTGCCAGCATAACGGGGATCGCAAAAGGATCGACAGGAATTGGGAGCAGGGCGGATTCAAGAAAAGATATGATGCCGAGCACCCAAAGCGCATAAACGCTTCCAGCTGCGGCGGTCACGCGCTCTAGCAGTCCTTTGATCATGAGATTCGTGATAGCGTAAATTCGTCGATGAGCTGTGTCTGAATTGCAACAAGAGCGATAAAAAAGCCAATAAATACTCAATTTTTTGCATATGCCCTTTATTTTGTTTGGCGTTGGCGCTGCTCTGCGATAGTTTCTGACTAATAATTGATAAAAATCAACCAATCCAAAAGGGGAAGAAATGAAAACCACTATTAAAATATTGCTTGCGACATCTGCTTTGGCGGCTTGCGTGCCGGTTGAGGCCGTAGCGCAGGATGACGAAATTATCGTGACGGCCACCCGCCGGGCGGAGAGCGTTCAGGATGTTCCGATCGCGGTGACTGCAATCTTGCCTGAAACGCTGGAAAAGCAGGGCGTTGTCAATATTCAGAACCTGACCAGCGTGGCGCCGAGCTTCTCTACCTCGAACGCGCAAATTGCATCCGGTTCGGTGGTGCTTCGAGTCCGCGGTGTCGGAACGACATCCAACAATATCGGATTTGAATCTGCTGTGGGTATTTTCATTGATGGGGCCTATCAGTCTCGTCCAGGTGTCGCCCTTGGCGAATTCGTAGACGTAGAGCGTGTCGAAGTTCTGCGCGGTCCGCAGGGCACGCTGTTTGGCCGTAATACCTCGGCGGGTGCTTTGAATATTACCAACAAGCGCCCGGTCATGAACGAAGTCGAAGGCTTCGTGAATGCTTCGATTGGCAATTACAACCTGCGCAGTGTCCAAGGTGCTGTGAACATCCCACTTGTTGAAGACACAGTTGCTGCCCGTATCACTGGAGCTGTCCGGGAACGCGATGGGTATATTGATATTTATGACCGGACCGACACAAAAATTGGCGAGTCAAATTCAGTCAGCCAAATGATGTTGCGCGGCCAAGTCGGATTTGAGACCGGGGGTCTCGAAGGCCGTCTGATTGCTGATTATTCCGAAAGTGACTCAGTTTGTTGCTCTGCGGTTGAGTTGTTGGCCTCTCCCATTGAACTGGGCGGTGTATTTAATGCTGTAGGCCTTGGGCCGCGTGGCGGGATGACAGCTCCAAATGTGGCTGCCAATATTTTTGAAACAGATATTTTGGATGCTGCTTTGGAAGATCGCCGGGCGTCTTCCTCACAAGTGCCGGAGCCAAGCAATGAGCAAATCGGCTTTACGGCTGACCTTAAGTATAATCTTTCCGATGACATGGACCTCGTTTATGTCGGGTCCTATCGCGATTATGAAGCCGCTGAGTTATATGACTCAGGATTTTCAGGCCTAGACATCTTTAACGTGACTAGAAGTGATCAGGGCGGTGGTACCTTTGTTGATACCATGACTCACGAACTTCGCGTTCAAGGCACGGCCGGCAAGATCGACTGGCTGGTCGGCGGTTATTATTCTGATGAGGATATTGAGCAACAGGTCAATTTCAGCCTGGGCGAAGACTATGGTGAGCTTATCGGCGCGCTTTTTGGGGCCGCTTTTGGTCCCAATCCGCTGACTTTGTTATCGGGTGGTGTCGATCCTTCAGTTGTGCGAGCGACGAATAGATACACTCAGAATAGTAAAAGCTATTCTCTGTTCACGCACAATATTTTTGACGTGACAGAAGATTTGAGTGTCACAATCGGTGCGCGTTATACGGATGAGAGCAAAGACGGAAGCTTCTCGCAACCAAGCGTGAATAACCCTCTTTGTACAAGCCTCTTGGCGAATGTGCAGTTTACGCCGGAGGGTGCGCCCTTCTTTGCCGGGTCTCCGCCGAGCGTGTTTGGACCGATATTTGGTACAGGTTGTTTTGCCTTCACGGCCCCAGCGGACTTGCCACAAGCTCAGTTCTTCCCATTACCGCGGTCATTCGAAGGCGAGTTTACGGATGATGAGCTAATTTATACGGGTAAATTGTCATATGACGTCGGCAGCAATGCGAGTGTTTATGGTAGCTTTACCCACGGCTATAAGTCTGGGGGTTTCAACCTCGACTCAACGGCTGCCGTTGGCGGTGCAGATCCGCGGTTTGCATCTGAGAAAGTTGATGCCTACGAAATTGGTCTGAAGTCGAAACTGGCGGATGGCCGGATTACTCTGAACGTTGCCGGTTTCTGGGAAGACTTTACTGACTTCCAGGTTCTGGAATTTACTGGAGCCCAGTTCCAGACGTTTAATGTTCCGAAGGCTCGGTCTAGAGGTGTTGAAGTTGAAACATTCTCTCGCCTGTCAGATAATTTTGATTTGACAGCTTCCGTCTCTTACACGGACGCGGAATATCCTGATGATTGCGGTCCAGCGGACGCACCAGTGCGCGTTCTGGCCCTTTGCGGATTTGAACTGACCAACGCTCCGAAATTGGTAGGTTTGCTCGGCGCAAATTATCAGAATGATATCTCTGAAAGTTTGGACTACTTCCTGACCGGCCAGATGCGTTTTGAAGGAGATCGCCGGACATCGACTCAAGGTCGATTGGTTCCTGCAACGGCTGCGGGTCTGGCAGATGCGCCGCTTAATCCTTTTGATGTCCAACAGGAATCCGTCAAAATCAATCTTCGCGGTGGTATCACCTATAATGAAGATTGGACTTGGGAAGCTTGGGTCACCAACCTGACCGACGAAGTAACACGCGGCGTGACCTTTAATACGGTCCTACGTTCAGGTTCGCGCTCTGCTTTCTTGCAGGATCCGCGCATGATCGGAACAACGCTCCGTTACAAGTTCTAGTTTCTTGGAAATATAATGCTGAAACCCCGCTTTCGCGCGGGGTTTTTTATTGCCTGAATTTGGGCTGCCGCTCTAGCTTTGAGGCTTTTTGTGCATAAGAGCCGCGCGCTCGCAAATTGCGACCAGGTCTTCCTTTTGGTTAAAGGCACGATGGACAAAGGTCACGATCCCTTGTGTCGGTCGGGATTTACTCGCTCGGACAGCTTTGACTTCAGTCTCAACGCGAACCGTATCACCATGAAATAACGGATGCGGAAATTTCACTTCGCTCATACCCAGATTGCCGACTGTGGTGCCAATAGTCGTGTCATTCACGGAAATGCCAATCATCAGTCCCAGCGTGAATAGACTGTTGACGAGGGGCTTGCCGAATTCAGTTTTGGAAGCGAACTCAAAATCAATATGTAGAGGCTGCGGATTCAAAGTCATGTTGGAAAACAACATATTGTCAGCTTCGGTAATCGTCCGTCGCAATTCATGCTTAAAAACATGTCCGACGACGAACTCGTCAAAATATAGACCCGCCATGCTCATCGCTCCATTCCGGTTTGTTTCTGGAGCTATCTCGAAATACGGCTAACGGCAAGACCCTGTTGGTTTCAACTCGCCCGCTTTGGATGATTGTACAAATCTGATTTCGGGCTGAATGGCGGAATCATGAAAGAGCGTAAATAAAACTGTCCCTGATAGAACATCCGCCTTTTCGGTGACCGTGGCCTGACTGGCCGTATAGATAATCTGCTCCTGAGCCGAAAGACTGTCGACACAGGCGCTCGAAGGCCCGGGCAATTGCGCCGTTTCGCCAAAGCTGACGTCTCCGAGCTGGCCCGTCTGGTTCAGAGCGATCATCGCTTTGCCGGTTAAATCTTTTCCAATCGCAATGAATGGGCCGTCGCTGGTGATGAAATAGCTTTTGACCCCGTTTGGTGCCTCGATTTCTGCAGCAATCACGTTGACCCGGTTCTTGAAATCCAGATTGGAGTGCAAATGCGCTGCTGCCGGAATGGAAAGAATTTCCAGAATAGCGATGCCGATGATGATGTTGCGCTTTCGCATGATTATTTGCCTCCAATCCCTTCCATTCAAGAAAGGTGCCACTGGTCAAATCAAACAGAAGCGGATATAGGCCCCGCCATGGCAAAACGTGCAAAAGCCTTGCTTTTATTCTCAGGGGGTCAGGACTCAGCGACCTGTTTGGCCTGGGCGCTCGATAAGTTCGATCATGTGGAAACGGTCGGATTTGATTACGAGCAAAGACATTCTATCGAAATGCAGTGTCGTGAGGATGTTCGAAAATCCGTTTCCAGCCTGAAGGCTGAATGGGCCGATGCCTTATCCGAAGATCATATTCTGGATTTGTCAGTTCTCGGAGAGATTAGCGAAACCTCGCTCACCCGTGACGTTGAGATCGAGATGAGCGACACGGGCCTGCCCTCAACCTTTGTTCCGGGACGCAATTTGATTTTCCTCAACTTTGCCGCCGCCCTAGGCTACCGGCGCGGAATTACCCATCTGATCGGCGGTATGTGCGAGGCGGATTTTTCGGGCTATCCGGATTGCCGCCATGATACTCTGGCCCGCACGATGGAGTCGATTTCCATGGGGATGGACCGAGAATTCACGCTGGAAACGCCGCTCATGCATGTCAGCAAAGCCGGTGCATGGGCGATGGCTGACGCGTTAGGGGGGCAGGCGCTCGTTGATATCATCCTGGAGAAATCGCACACTTGTTATTTAGGAGAGCGGGGGATCCGTCATGATTGGGGCTATGGTTGTGGAACATGCCCGGCCTGCGAGCTTCGAGCCAAAGGGTGGCAGGCACACCAAGCGGTTCGTTCATGACCTATTCCGTCAAAGAAATTTATTTCACCGTACAAGGTGAGGGCGTGCAAACGGGCATGCCGGCAGTGTTCCTGCGCTTTGCGGGCTGTAATCTCTGGTCGGGCCTAGAGCGCGACCGCCCATCAGCAATTTGCAATTTTTGCGATACGGATTTTATAGGTACGAATGGTCCTGGCGGCGGAAAATTCAAAACACCACAACAGCTAGCAGACGCGGTTCGCTCTCAGTGGCCAGACGGTAAGGGACAGCCCTGGGTTGTCTGTACCGGCGGTGAACCTTTACTACAGCTCGATACGGACCTGATCCGGGCGCTGCATGACGCAGGTTTTAAAATTGCCATAGAGACAAATGGAACTTTGAAGGCCCCCGACGGTGTGGACTGGATTTGCGTTAGTCCTAAGGCAGATACGAAAATTGTGCAGACCAGCGGGCATGAACTCAAACTCGTTTATCCGCAGCCTGAAAACAAACCAGAGCAATTTGAGGGGTGGGATTTTCAATTTTTTTGTCTGCAGCCTTTGGACAACGAAAAGCAGCGGGAAAATATGCAATCCGCTTTTGACTATTGTCTTACCAATCCACAGTGGCGGTTAAGCCTGCAAACGCATAAATGGATCGGTGTGCCTTGACGGAT
>CALDSY010000188.1 GCA_937924355.1 uncultured Caulobacterales bacterium | reverse complement strand
TCCGTCATCGGCCAATTTGGCCGGGACGGATGTTGTAAAATCGGTACTCACGCAAGCACTTAAGGATAAAGCCAATAAAGCCGTTAGAGCGCGCCGCATTACTGCGGCTTACCCAAAATGCGATTATTCTCCAGCAGGTCAATGTCAGCCAAACGCGGATCGTCGAATAGATCATCATAACCTAAATCACCTACGACATCATATCGTTCAAATGCTGGAGGTTTTGACTTGGCGGAAACCGTTGGACAGGTCCCCGTCTGGATATGATTTATCGCGGCGCTGTAAAGGCCCTCGCTTGTGTTTCCAAGTGGGTTACTGAAGTCGTCTGACAAAATACATCCGTCGATGGGTTCGCCGGTCGTTGTCGCTCCTTCAAACGGTGAGAAGCCGTCGGCGTAGTCACCAAAGCCTTTGTCATTTTCCCCGCGGAACTGAATGGTGAAATAAGTGGTGCCGCAATTATCCGTCCCGTAGAAACCATAGGGTTTGCCGCAGGTCGTCGTTCCAATCAAAACAACATTCACATCGATGCCCTCAAGGCCATTAATAAGCGACTCACTGGCAGAGCAGGTGCCCGCCGTTGAAAGGATGTAAACCGTGTCCAGGTTGAGTGTGGGCAGAGGCGTGCCATCATTCACAGAGAAACCCTGAGCGGTATTATAAAACGGTGTCGGCGTAATGATCTCACCCGTAACCGGATTAGTGGTCGGGTTTTTGTCATTGAATACGAGCGTTTCGTATGTGCGTCCGTTTGTGTTGTTGCCGGCGATCATGTAGCCGAGCTCCGACGAAATCGTGAGGAACCCGCCGCCATTATAACGCAAGTCCAAAACAAGGTGGTCGACATTCTGACCTTGGAGGTCTTGGAAGGCATCAAAGAGGCCTTGTTCAGCTGAGCGCGTTCCGAAGGTGTTAAACAGAACATATCCGACATTCTGGCCATTGGGAAGTGTATCAACACCGGTGGTATGAACCGGAATGCGTTCGACGATATCAGATGTCACCGTCACAGAACGGGTTGTCGTACTTCCGGGGTCGCGAACCACAAATGTATGGGACTCGCCTGAATTAGCTGGGAAAAGACCTGCGTTCAGAACATCGGCGCTCCCGTCCGCAACGACTGCGCTGTCCACCTGAATGATTTCTGTGCCGCGAACAATACCTGCGCTCGCTGCGGGTGATCCGGCTTCAACATAAGCGACGACGATAGAGCGGTCTGGGGCCGTGCTGTCCAATATTCGGAAACGGGCGCCGTAACCTGCCGAAGCCCCACTATTGACCAATTGCTCATATTCCGCCGTGTCATAGGTGAAGTGAAAGCGGTCCCGAGGCGCGCCAGAAGCCGTCGTCTCATTGGTTTTCAGAATATCAAAATAGTCGATCGGCAGCGGATATTCGTTGCTCGCGGGATCGATATCAGGGATCTCATTGTACCAAAGATAGGTTTCATTCGACCAAGATCGTAACCAGTGCTTCTCATACAGATAGGACCCAGACCTGTCGTCGGTTCCCCCGCGAGGGCTCTCACATCGATTTTTAAATCCTGAGGCCGGATCAAAACGGCCTTGTGTCCACGTCGGATTGCCGCCCGTTAGATCGATCCCGCCCACAATCGGTGTATTGCTGCTGCTCCCGCCGCCGCCACAGGCTGCTAGGATCAGTGCAAATGATGATACTGCAAGAGTTGATAAGCGCTTCGTCGTCATAGTCTTTCCCTTTTTGCGTGATAGAGTAACACGAATCTCCGCTTTTTCAATCCTACAAAACACATGAACAAAGGCTGAGCATTCACTTTTGTGTGTGTTATTTAATAGCGCTTTAGCGGTTGCGATTTGACGGGCTCGCCACTATAGAATGCTCCAGAGTTCAAGCCACAGGATTCTGTTTTAGCAGACCACTAAATACTGACGGAAAATTTCCATGAATATACATGAATATCAGGGCAAAGCTGTCCTCAAAGAAATCGGCGCGCCTGTCTCGAAGGGGATAGCAATTTTTGATGCCAGCGAAGCCAAGGCTGCTGCAGAGGAATTAGGCGGTCCGCTATGGGTAGTTAAATCACAGATCCACGCAGGTGGCCGCGGTAAAGGAACGTTTATCGAAGACAGCGCCGGGGAAAAAGGCGGCGTCCGTCTGGCCTGGTCTGTGGACGAAGTTGTCGAAAATGCGAAACAAATGCTCGGGGCCCATTTGGTCACGGCCCAAACCGGCGACGGCGGCAAGCAAGTCAACCGGCTCTATATCGAGCATGGCTCTGACATCGAAAAAGAATTTTATCTATCTATCATTATCAACCGTGAAACATCGCGCGTGTCATTTATCGCGTCGACCGAAGGCGGTATGGATATTGAAGAGGTCGCGCATGACACACCGGAAAAGGTCATCAATTTTGATGTCGATCCAGCCACTGGGTTCATGCCGCATCACGGCCGCACTTTGGCGCGGGCTCTGAATTTGTCAGGCGATTTGGCGAAGCAAGCAAATAAGCTAGGCCGTACGCTCTATAACGGCTTCCTCGCCAAAGATATGAGCATGCTTGAGATCAATCCTTTGATCGTCACCGAAGACCAGCGCCTGCATTGTTTGGACGCGAAAATCAGTTTTGACGAAAATGCGCTCTTCCGTCACCCGGATGTTGAAGAACTGCGGGACGAAACGGAAGAAGATGCCAAAGAAATCGAAGCCGGCAAATATGACCTGTCTTATGTGGCCCTCGATGGCAATATCGGCTGTATGGTCAACGGTGCTGGTTTGGCTATGTCGACCATGGATATCATCAAGCTTTACGGCAAAGAGCCGGCGAACTTCTTGGATGTTGGCGGTGGTGCCACCACAGAAAAAGTAACGGCCGCTTTCAAGATCATTACCTCTGACCCCAATGTTGAAGGCATTCTGGTCAATATTTTTGGCGGCATCATGAAGTGCGACGTCATCGCTAATGGCGTTGTTCAGGCAGTTAAAGACGTTGGTCTGGAAGTGCCGCTTGTCGTGCGCCTCGAAGGAACAAATGTCGAAAAGGGCAAGCAGATCATCAATGAAAGCGGTCTAAACGTGATTGCGGCCGATGATCTGGATGACGCCGCGCAAAAAATCGTCGCTGCAGTCGGTAGCGCATAAGGCTCTCGCGATTTTTCGGAAACTACCATATCTCGCCATCGCCTTAACGGCCTGCGCTACGTCTGCGGCAAGCGTGTCGGATCCGATTATCTCGGAATTTGAGCGCGCATGCCTCAGCCCGGAGAAGGCCGGCAATACAAGCGCCTCTGATGATGCGTCCCGCGGCTGGACCCCAGTGAGCAAAAATGCTCATGACGGGCTGCAGGCCTATACGGATCTGGTGTTTTCGATGCTCGAAGACACGATGGGGCATAGCGCGCACTTTAAGAAGACCGTCAATGGACGAGATTTCTATCTCATTCGATATTCCTATGATGGTCTTTATGGGATGACGGCCTATAATTGTCTGGTCAGTGATTTTGAGCGCGACAGTTGGCAATATCCAAATGGATTGATCGACTGGTTGCCGGGCAAAGTTAAAATCAGCGCCTTGTCCTCAACTGAATCAGATGGCCGCAAGGCGGTTGGGAACTGGTTCACCGAAGACGCTCTCAAACCTGTCAGCAAAATCCAGCTGAATGCCCTGCCCAAGGATGGCTTAGATGCCAAAACCGGCGGCTTTTACGGAACAATCATGCAATCCATCCGCATGGAAGAAACACAAATAACGGAACAGAAAAACTAGGAAGTAAAGATGTCAGTACTTATCAATAAAGATACAAAAGTCATCACACAGGGCATGACCGGTAAAACCGGGACATTCCACACCGAGCAAGCGATTGCCTATGGCACGAACATGGTTGCCGGTGTGACGCCAGGTAAAGGCGGCACGGAGCATTTGGGCCTGCCCAATTTCAATACGGTCCACGAAGCGAAACATGCAACGGGCGCGACGGCTTCTGTCGTTTATGTGCCCCCGCGCTTCGCGGCCGATTCTATCCTTGAGGCTATCGACGCTGAAATGGAGCTGATTATTGCTATCACAGAAGGCATTCCCGTGCGGGACATGATCCCGGTTAAGCGCGCCTTGCAAGGGTCGAAATCTCGCCTGATCGGGCCTAATTGTCCGGGTGTTCTCACGCCGGATGAATGCAAAATCGGCATCATGCCAGGCAAGATCTTTAAAAAAGGAACTTGCGGCGTGGTCTCACGGTCCGGCACGTTGACCTATGAAGCGGTGTTCCAAACCACGCAGGTTGGCCTTGGCCAGTCAACGGCGATTGGTATTGGCGGTGACCCTATCAACGGTACAAACTTCATCGATTGTCTGGACATGTTCCTGCATGATGATGACACACACCAAATCATCATGATCGGTGAAATTGGCGGCTCTGCCGAAGAAGAAGCAGCTGAGTATCTCTCTCACATGGCCAAAAAAGGTATCAAGAAACCGACCGTCGGGTTTATCGCAGGCCGCACAGCGCCTCCGGGCCGGACTATGGGCCATGCCGGGGCGATTGTGTCTGGCGGCAAAGGCGGCGCAGAAGACAAAATAGCCGCCATGGAAAAGGCCGGTATTCGTGTGTCTCAAAGCCCGGCCAAATTGGGCGTGACCATGATGGAATTGTTGAACGGCTAAACACCTGTTCGGGGCCATAAGGAAAGACTATGTCCGAGAAATCTCGTACGGAACACAATCAAGCCATGCTCGACACGCTGTTTCTGGACGGCGGGAATGCCGGCTATCTTGAACAGATGCTCGCCAAGTATATGGCGAATCCCTCGAGTGTGGATCCGAGTTGGCAAGACTATTTTCGAGCGCTCGGCGAAGACCCGGGCAATGCCATCAAAAATGCTGAAGGACCCAGCTGGAAACGTCCAGACTGGCCGGCCGATGCTAATGGGGAGCTGACATCAGCACTGACCATGGACTGGCCAGAGCCCGCCAAGGTCGAGGAAAAAGTCAAAGGTAAAATGACCGGCGCGACCGAAGAGGATATCCGCCGCGCCACAAAAGACTCGCTACGAGCGCTGATGCTTATTCGGGCCTATCGCGTGCGAGGCCATATGATTGCTGACTTGGACCCTCTGGAACTGCGTGAAAAGAGACGTCATCCTGAACTTGAGTATAAGAGCTACGGATTTACGGATGCTGACCTGGATCGCCCGATTTTTATCGATGGTGTCATGGGCATGCAGACGGCGAGCCTACGCCAGATCATCGAGATCATGGAGCGCACTTACTGTTCCACATTCGGTGTGCAGTTCATGCATATCTCAAACCCAGAAGAGAAAAGCTGGATTCAACAGCGTATCGAGGGCCCGGACAAAGAAATCTCATTTACGCCCGAGGGTCGTAAATCGATTTTGAAGAAAATCATCGAGGGCGAGTGTTTCGAACAGCTCCTGCACAAGCGTTATCCTGGCACAAAACGTTTTGGCATTGATGGCGCGGAAAGCCTGCTGCCAGCCCTCGAGCAGATTATTAAACGGGGCGGTCAGCTCGGCCTAAAAGATATCAATTTTGGGATGCCGCACAGGGGACGTCTCAATGTCATGGCAGCGGTGATGCAAAAGCCGTATTCCGCTATTTTCTTTGAATTTCTTGGCGGCGTGGCCGAAGGCGGCGAAGACTTTGGTTCTGGTGATGTGAAATATCACCTGGGCGTGTCTGATGACCGAGAGTTTGACGGCAATAGCGTGCACTTGTCTTTAGCGCCCAACCCGTCCCACCTTGAGGTTGTCGCGCCCGTTGTTATGGGGAAGACCCGCGCCAAACAGCAAATGGCGTCTGGCACTTATCGGTCTCATAACCCCGAACAAGTCATGGCGGTTATCCTGCACGGCGATAGCGCCTTTGCCGGGCAGGGTGTGGTCATGGAATGTTTCCAAATGTCCCAGCTGGTCGGATATCGAACAGGCGGCACACTCCATGTTGTTGTCAATAACCAGATCGGTTTCACGACCACACCGGACGAGTATGCAACGGGTCAATATTGCTCGGATGTGGCCTTCATGGTCGAAGCCCCGGTTTTCCATGTTAATGGCAATGACCCGGAAGCGGTTGTTTATGCGGCGCGCGTGGCCACGGAATACCGCCAAAAATTTGGCAAAGACGTGGTTTTGGACCTGATTTGCTACCGCCGCTATGGCCACAATGAGGGCGATGATCCATCATTTACGCAGCCGCTCATGTATAAAGTGATCGACTCCATGCCGTCTGTGACACGGATTTATGCGGACCGTCTCAAGGCCAATGGTACGATTTCCGAGGGCGAGTACACCAAGATGGTCGAGGAGTTTTACGGCTTTCTAGATCGTGAATTTGATCTCGCCAAAGATTTCGAAACCCAGGAGCCGGACTGGTTGCAAGGCGTATGGAGCGGCATTGAACGTCGCGGCAAAGGCAAGCGCACCGGCGATACGGATGTGGACGTCTCGATCCTCAAAGACATTGGCCAAAAAATCACGAAAATTCCAGACGGATTTAACATCCATCGTACGCTCAAGCGCATCGTTAAGGCGCGGGCCGAAAAAATGGATGACGGCTCAAAGATCGATTGGGGTCTGGCCGAGCATTTGGCATTTGGGTCACTGGTGCTCGAAGGCCATCCTGTGCGTCTGTCTGGTCAGGATAGTGAACGCGGAACCTTCTCACAGCGTCAATCCTGTTTCATCGATCAAGAGACCGGTGAAAAATA